>JBMSJG010000001.1:0-33811 GCA_049418645.1 Burkholderiaceae bacterium
CCGAATGTCGTGACACGGTGTCACGGCTGCCTTCTCCACGCGGGCCCTGCGTGGACTTGATCCTTGCGGATCAACTCTAAGGAGAACCTCCCATGAGCGATAACAAAAGCATCTCCGGAATGTCCGACGAAGAAGCCCAAGAGTTCCACACGTATTACATGCAGGGCTTGGTCGGATTCACGGCATTAGCCGTCCTAGCCCATATCTTGGTCTGGGCCTGGCGTCCCTGGTTCCACTAAATCCCTGATACAGGAGGCCTAGCCATGCAGCAGAGTTCATCACTGGCTCCACGGTCCAACGTTAAAGCTGATTCCTTGGCTTTTTCGATGGTGTTCGTTTCGGTCTACATCGCATTCTTTGGAATTGCTTTGTTGGCAACGATTCTGATGCTGAACTGGCGCAGTTGGTTTCCTGGCGCAGAGAGCAGTCGGAATCTATTTAGTGGTGTTAGGGCAGCTGTCTACACCCTGATGTCACACATCACCTAAGAAGGAGTAAACGTCATGTGGCGAATTTGGAAACTTTACGACCCACTGCGTGCAATGGTCGTGCAAGGTGTCTTCTTGTTCGGCCTGGCAGCAATGATTCACCTCATTCTGCTCAGCACAGTTCGTTTCAATTGGTTAGATGGCCTGAGCCAAGCCGAGTACAAGGCTTCGGTTGCGAAGGTCGCTGCACAGAAGTAGGAAAAAAGGCAGGCAATCTCAGAAAGCTAGCGACCTGAGATTGCCTGCTCATTGAATGAGGGGAGCCTAAAAATGGCCATGCTCAGTTTTGAGAGAAAGTACAGAGTGAGGGGCGGCACCTTGTTGGGTGGCGATCTCTTTGATTTTTGGGTGGGCCCTTTTTATGTCGGATTCTTCGGGGTCTTGACCATATTCTTTAGCTTCTTGGGCACCGCACTGATTCTCTACGGTGCCTCCCAGGGGCCGACATGGAATCTCTGGCAGATCAGCATTGCCCCACCGGACATTAAGTATGGGCTTGGTCTTGCACCCCTCATGCAGGGGGGGCTCTGGCAGATCATTACCGTCTGTGCGATTGGCGCATTCGGCAGTTGGGCCCTTCGTGAGGTCGAGATCTGCCGCAAGCTGGGGATGGGCTTTCATGTTCCCTTCGCCTTTAGCGTTGCCATTTTTGCCTATGTGACCCTGGTGGTCATTCGGCCGCTTCTGCTGGGTGCCTGGGGGCATGGATTCCCCTACGGCATCCTAAGTCACTTGGACTGGGTCTCGAATGTGGGCTACCAGTTTCTGCACTTTCACTACAACCCCGCGCACATGATTGCGGTGAGTCTGTTCTTCACCACGACATTTGCCCTGGCACTGCACGGCTCTCTGATCCTATCGGCGACCAATCCCGGGAAGGGCGAAGTCGTGAAGACCCCTGAGTACGAGGACACCTTCTTCCGCGACATCATTGGCTATTCAGTTGGCACGCTTGGTATTCACCGTCTGGGTCTTTTCCTCGCGCTTGCAGCTGGATTCTTTAGCGCCGTCTGCATCGTCATCAGCGGCCCCTTCTGGTCACGTGGCTGGCCCGAGTGGTGGGGCTGGTGGCTGCGTCTGCCAATTTGGTCATAAGCGGAATCGGGGAGAACAACATCATGGCTGACTATCAAAATCTCTTTACCCAGGTTCAGGTCAATGGACCAATTGAGTTGGGGATTCCATTGGACCGCGCTCGCGACAACGCGGAACGGATTGGCAAGCCCTGGCACTGGCATCTGGCCGGGCGATTGGGCAACGCCCAGATTGGTCCCATCTACCTGGGCTTTACCGGAATTGCCTCGATTGTCTTTTTCCTGATCGGCTTCACCGCCATTGGCTGGAATTATCTAGTGCAGGTGAACTACAGCCCGATTGAGTTTGTACGCCAGTTGTTCTGGCTGAGTGTGGACCCACCCAATGCGAGCTATGGACTGCGCATTCCCCCCATGAATCAGGGCGGCTGGTGGCTCTTCTCTGGCTTCTTTATTACCGTGGCGATTCTGCTCTGGTGGGTGAGGACCTATCGACGGGCGCGCGCCTTGAAGATGGGCACGCATGTGGCCTGGGCCTTTGCTGGAGCGATTTGGCTTTATCTGGTCCTGGGATTCTTTCGCCCCATCCTGATGGGCAGCTGGGCTGAGGCGGTGCCTTGGGGCATCTTCTCTCACCTGGACTGGACCACGGCCTTCTCACTTCGCTATGGCAACCTGTTCTACAACCCGTTCCACATGCTGTCGATTGCCTTTCTGTACGGTTCGACCCTTCTGTTCGCCATGCACGGCGCCACTATTCTGGCGGTGAGTCGATATGGTGGTGAGCGCGAGATCGAGCAGATTGTGGATCGCGGCTCTGCATCTGAGCGCGCAGCCCTGTTCTGGCGCTGGACCATGGGCTTTAACGCCACGATGGAATCTATCCACCGTTGGGCCTGGTGGTTTGCGGTCCTGACCTGTATCACGGGTGGCATCGGCATCCTGTTGACGGGGACCGTGGTGGACAACTGGTATCTCTGGTCGGTCAAGCATGGTGTGGCACCCGGCTATCCAGCCATCTGGGGCCCTGTGGTGGATCCCTTGACCACTGGCGCCCAATAAGAAAAGGACCCCAAATGATGAAAACAACCTATCAGACTTGGACCATTGGGCTCCTTCTTGGTATGAGCCTGGCCTTGACCGGCTGTGAGCGCCCACCAAAGGTCGTCGAGCAGATTGGCTACCGCGGCACCGGTATGGAAAAGGTGGTTAACCCGAGAATCGAGGCGGTGAAGAAGACGGCCAATGAGGTTCCCGAGCCGCTGCCCCCCGCCGAGAAGGGTGGCAAGAAGGCCTCTGCCGTATACAAAAATGTCAAGGTGTTGGGCGACCTGACTGAAAACGAATTCAATCGGGTCATGTTGGCGATTACGACCTGGGTCGCTCCGGATCAGGGCTGCACCTTCTGTCACAACGCAGCGAATTTCGCCGAAGACACGCTGTATCAAAAGGTCGTGGCGCGGAAAATGATTCAGATGACCACGACCATTAATAGCAAATGGCAGGCTCACGTCGGTAACACCGGCGTGACCTGTTACACCTGTCACCGTGGCAACAATGTCCCCAATAAGCTCTGGTTTACAGCGCCCGAGGTGAAGACGGCTGGACGTATGCTGGGCAATGATTTTGGGCAGAACAAGGCGGGCCAGGACAGCGTGAAAAACGCCTCGCTGCCTTATGATCCCTTCACACCCTTCTTGCTGAAAGACACCAATATTCGGGTGGCCGGGACCACGGCGCTTCCGACCGGAAACAAGACGTCCCTTAAGCAGGCGGAGTACGTGCACGGTCTGATGATTCACATGTCCGACAGCCTTGGAGCAAACTGCACCACTTGTCACAACACCCGAGCCATGGCCCAGTGGGATGAGAGTACGCCCCAGCGGACCACCGCCTGGGTGGGCATTCGCATGGTCCGTGACTTGAACAACAACTTTGTGGTGCCCCTAACCGGCATCCAGCCGGCTCATCGACTGGGCCCAACCGGTGATATTGGCAAGGTGAACTGTGCTACCTGTCACAACGGTGTCCAGAAACCACTCTACGGGACCTCCATGCTCCAGGCCTATCCAGAGCTCAAGGGCAGCCTACCGGTCGAGAAGGTGGCAGCGATGGCAGCCCCGGCCACGCCACCCAAGGACCACATGAGACGCTAACGAATTCACAAAAGCACCTCCTCTCCTGGAGTGTGACTCAGGGCCCTCTCCCCGGGGGCGCCTGATTCAGCGCCAGCCAACGACAGTTGGCTGGCGTCTTTTTTTCGGTAGGACGAGGGGGGTGGTTAGTTCAGTCGAACCACTGCGGCGTTGAGCAATGCCGCAAAGCTAACCCAGGCCAGGTAGGGCCAGAGCAGCCGGGCGGCCTTGGGTGCGTAGGGCCGAAGGTGCCAGATGAGCAAGACGATCGAACCCCAGAGGAGGCTGACCTCGATGACGGCCCACGAAGGTCGCTGCAGCTTGAAAAAAAGCAGGCTCCAGCCTATGTTCAACAAGGCGTTGAGGGACCATAGGCCGAGTAGACGCTGGCGTGTCTGAACAGGTTGCGTGGCACTGGCTCGCCAGGCGATGACGCCGGACCAGGCCATTAGCGCAAAGAGGGTTGTCCAGGCGGGCCCAAAGAGCCAGTCGGGTGGCTTCCATGCGGGCTGGTTCAGGGCGTAGTACCAGTCGTCTAAGATGGTCAAACCTCCACCGATGCTGGCGGTCGCGAAGGCGAGGCCAGCGGCAACCCAGGCATCGCGCCTCATGCTCGAGCGAAACCGAGAAGGTGAGCGATGTCTTTGGCCAGAATGCGGAGGTGAGCCATGGGGCGGCGTCTGACGAGTTCTTTGTTCATATAGGCATCAAAGGTGAGTTGCTGGACATCCTTGTCTTTGCATATTTTGACAAATTGCTCGCGCCTTTTATCGGTTTGATACCAGAATCGTTGCAGCAGGCCGAGTATAAAAAACACCCGTCCATGGGCTTTCATGAAACGCGATCTCGCCAGCCGAAGGTCGCGAACGTTGCCACTTTCTAAAAAGGCCATGCCGGCCTGAGCGGCTAGTTGCCCACCAAGCATCGCATAGTAGATGCCTTCACCTGAGGCCGGTGCAACGACACCGGCAGCATCGCCAGCCAGGACGACATGATGGCCATCGTCCCATTGTGGCAGTGGCTTCAGGGGAATTGGGGCGCCCTCTTTTCGGAGCAGTTCACACTGGTCCAGCCCAGCCCTCTGCTTCAGAAGTCCCGTCGCACTTCGGAGTGAGAAGCCCTTATCCATGCTTCCTGTGCCGATGCTGAGGCAATTGCCATGCGGAAACATCCAGCCATAAAAGTCCGGTGAGATATCCCCTTGGTAATAGACGTCACATCGATCGGGGTCGTAATCGGACTGCTGAGCCATCTGGTGATCTGGTCGTCTCAGGATCTCATGGTAGGCAAAGACGGTCTTGCCACGATCGGCGCCGGGTACACATTGTTTGGCGACCTGGGACTTGGCGCCATCCGCACCGATGACCAGCCGAGCTCGAATGGTCTGTCTGACCGGTGGTCCTGATGGGCCTTGAAGCTCAACCTCCAGTCGCCGCTCTGGGCTGCCATCTGGTGCATAGATGCGACTGAACTGACCAACCAGTCGTTTTGCACCGGCCTGGGCGGCTCGGCCACGCAGATACTCGTCAAACTCGCCGCGGTTAACCATCCCCACAAAGCCATTGTCGATGGGAATGTCGACCTGTTGCCGGCTGGGGGAAATCATTCGGGCACAGCGAATTTTCGCGACCAACAGCTCATCTGGAATTTTGAAGTCTCGAATGAGCCTAGGGGGAACGGCGCCACCACAGGGCTTTACCCGTCCCGCGCGATCGATTAGCGCGACCGACCATCCGGCTTGGGCCAGTTCCTCCGCCGCGATGGCACCAGAGGGTCCGCCACCAATCACGACTGCATCGTATGAAAGGGTTTCAGGCACGGCAGGTCTCCTCAGGGTTGAGTCCAGTCCCCGGCTGAGGCGATGGGCTGGTTGTGGTGTCGGAGTGATTCAGGCGGCTACCCAGGTAGGCAGCCCAGACAAAGCCCAGGGCCTCGAGCAGAAAGACAGTGCCGTAGGCGGTTGAGAGATCGCGAATGACCTGGCCCGCCAGGTCTGCCATGGCGGTGCCCAGCAGTCCGCCTGCCGCAAAGGCAATCGCCTGCGCCGCACCCCAGACTCCCATTCTTGTGCCCTCTCGATGGGCCTCCCCTTGGCCGGCCAGGGCCATCATGCTGGCGATGGCGGCGATGGAAAACGCGCCGTTGGCCATGCCCAGTGAGAAGACGTTCATGCGAAGGGGCCAGTCCGCGGGGGAGAGTCCCCCAAGGGTCAGGCCCGCCAGGGCTAAGCCAGACAGCAGGCAGCCAGCGATCGTCCAGAATCTCAGTAGACCCGGTCGTTTGCCAATGACCGGGATTAGTTGCGAGAGTGGAACCAGAAGCATGCCGGTCAGGACGCCTGCATGCTGAAGACCTGAGAGCTGGGTGGACTGTCCTGGTGAGTAGCCGAAGACCAGGCCCGCATAGGGCTCCAGAATCAGATCCTGCGCGCTAAAGGCCAGCATGCTGACAAAAACGAACACGGTAAAGCGACGAACCGAGGCCTGGTCCAAGACGCTCTGCAGGGCCTCTCGGAAACTGGGCTGGTCGGTCTGGCCCTGGCGGGCGCTGACCGGAGCCTTGCCGGTTGCGTTCGAATCGTCGGTCATACTGGGGGTGCGCTCCAGTTGCCAAGTCGCGACTAGGGTTAGAAGCAGGGCGAGTCCTGTCACCCAGGCCGAGACGAGCAAGAGTCGGTCCATGGTGAAGGGGTCCAGAAAGTGGCCAGCCGTGCCAGCGGTCACGGCAAATCCCGCGATCATCATCAGCCAGACCGCCGTTGCGGCACCTGCTCTTCGCGAGGCCGGGACGGATTTGGCCAGCAGCGTGAGCACGGAGGTCCCGCAGGCGCTGACGCCAATCCCAATAAGGACAAATCCAAGTGCACAGATCAACAGCCCGGTCGAGAACGCGGTCACCATGAGGCCCGTCCCATAGCCTGCCGTCAGCCCGCCAACGGCCAGGCTGAGCATGCCCCCACGAATCCACGGCACGCATCGCCCAGACTGGTCGGCACCAAATCCCATGCGCGGACGAATGATCTGCAGCAGGTAGTGGCCTGCGACCATCAGCCCAGGAATAATGGCGGCAAGACCCAGTTCAACGACGATGACCCGGTTGAGCGTTGAAGTGGCCAGGACCACGACACCACCGATGGCGGCCTGGACGAGTCCCAGGCGGCAGATCTGCAGCCAGCCAAACGGTTTCATCTCTAGCTGACCTTTCCGATGGACCATGCGCTGACCATCATGCCGGTAACAAACAAGGGAACTCCGAAGCCACTGAGAGCCAGTGCCCGGTCTATCGGTGCTGCGAGAAACCAGCGCATGAGGGCCCCTTGGGCGAAGAGAAGGGCAGTCAGGCTGGCGGCGGCAACGGGATGGCCCCAGACGAGAAGCAGGGCCAGGACAATCAATTGAGGCACCAACATGATGAGGCAGGCGAGTTGTGCAGCCCTGCGTGGTCCATATAGGACTGGAAGAGATCGAATGCCATGGGTCCGGTCACCGGCGATGGCTTTGAAATCATTCAGGGCCATGATGCCCGCTGCCCCAAGGCTGTAGAGCAGGGCGAGTGCGATCACGGGTGAACTGGGCGGTTGGCCATTGGTCATCACGGCATGCCCGGTTAACCAGGCCAAGCCCTCGTAGGCGAGACCGCAGGCCAGAATACCCAGCCACCCATTTTGTTTGAGTCTGAGGGGTGGCGCGCTGTAGGCCCAGGCCAAGGCGAGTCCAGCGAGTCCAGCACCAAACCCCCAGGGTCCCAAGAGGCTTGCGACGCCGACCGACAGAAGAGTCCAGAGTAGCGCGAGTCGAAGCCCCCATTGGCCGGGTAGTCGGCCCGATGGGATCGGGCGATGCGGCTCATTGATGGCGTCCACGTGGCGATCGAACCAGTCGTTGATCGCCTGGCTGGTTGCGCAGACCATTGGCCCAGCAAGCACCAAGCCCAGCAGGGCCAGTGACCAGGATGACTGTAGGTCTTGGCCGGACGAGACCACCCCACAGGCGAAGGCCCACATTGGGGGGAACCACGTAATGGGTTTGAGCAATTCAAGGCTGGCCCCAGCCGCCTGGCGAACCGGTCGGTTGGTGGAGGGCTGGGCGGACTCGCTGCCCATGACCATAGGGGCGGACCCAGCGGGGTCGGTTTGGAGGGCCATGAAAGCATTCTCTACTTGACAAATCTGATCGTCAATTGCAATTTACACTTTCTAGGACTAGAAGGCGGGGCTATGGGGAACCAGACCAATGGACGAGAGCCGTCCGTTGTCGTAATTGGCAGTGGGTTCGGGGGCCTGGCCGCCGCCATTCGGCTGTTGGTCAAGGGTTACCGGGTGACGGTTCTGGAGCGGCTGGATCGACCCGGTGGTCGCGCGCAGGTCTTCCACCAGGACGGTTTCACCTTTGATGCCGGACCAACGATTGTGACCGCCCCTTTTCTATTAGACGAACTCTGGGCCCTTGCCGGCCGGCGTTTCTCCGACGAGGTCAGCCTGGTGCCCATGACCCCGTTCTATCGAATTCGGTTTCATGACGGCAGTCATTTCGACTACTTCGGAGAGCCTGATCGCATGCGCGAGGAGGTCAGACGCCTGAGTCCGGATGATCTGGATGGCTTTGACCGCTTCATGCAGGAGGCCGAGCGTTGTTACGTCAAGGGATACGAGGAGTTGGGGACCGTCCCCTTCGAGACCGTTGGTGAGCTCCTGTCGTCGGTTCCCGCAATGATTGAGATGCGGGCCTGGCAGAGTATTTTTCAAATGGCCAAACGACACTTTCGTAGCCATAAATTGCAACAGGTCTTTAGCTTCCACCCGCTTCTGATCGGCGGCAACCCTCTGACGGTGACCTGTGTCTACAGCCTGATTCCAGCCCTGGAACGACGCTATGGGGTTCATTCGGCCATGGGTGGCACGGGTGCCATTGTGCAGGCGATGGTTCGCCTGATTGAGGACCTTGGCGGGACGGTTCAGCTGGACGCCGAGGTGGAGCAGATCCTGGTGTCCGATCATCGAGTGCGGGGCGTTGCACTGCGGTCTGGTCAGACGCTGCCAGCGGATCTGGTCGTCTCCAATGCTGATGCAGCCAATACATACCGTCGCCTGATGCCAACGGTGAAACGCAAGACCTGGACCGACAAAAAATTGTCTCGCTCGGCTTATTCCATGGGCCTATTTGTCTGGTACTTCGGCACGAACCGACGCTATGAAGACCTGCCACACCATCAGATTCTGATGGGGCCGCGCTACGAGGGGCTTTTGCGAGATATTTTTCAAAACAAAGTCCTGTCCGAGGACTTCAGCCTCTATCTTCATCGACCGACTGCAACCGATCCGGCCTTGGCGCCGCAAGGTTGTGATGCCTTCTATGTCCTGTCCCCCGTCCCCCATCTGGATGGGGGCATCGACTGGGCTAGCGAGGCGCCGCGATATCGAGAGGCCATCTGTCGACAGCTGGAGGAAACAGTCTGTCCAGGCTTGTCTCAATCGATTGTGACTTCTCGGTGGATGTGTCCACCGGACTTCGAGGCGGACTACATGGCTTACAAGGGGGCAGCCTTTGGAATGGAACCGCGCCTGCTTCAGAGCGCCTGGTTCCGGCCACACAATCGCAGCGAGGAGGTTGAGAACCTATTCATGGTGGGGGCGGGTACCCACCCAGGTGCTGGGATTCCTGGGGTGCTCACGTCGGCCAAGGCCTTCGATGCCATGATCCCGCAGGCTCAGCACTGGAGCGGCAGGCGTCAAGAGCCTTCGGCCCTAGAGGCAGTCCGTTCCCATCTGGTGAAGGCCTGACATGCGAGATCCGCTGTTGGTCCGACAGACCGCAGGCCACTACCGGGCTGAGCACGTTCGACTGCTCAACAGTGGAGGCTGTGACGCCCTGATGCGTCAGGGTTCAAAATCTTTTTACGCGGCCTCTCGCCTTCTACCGGTGGTCTATCGACTGCCGGTGTTTGCCCTCTACGCCTTTTGTCGTGTCACCGACGATGAGGTGGATGGATCGGATCAGATCAATCTGGTCATGCGGGATTTGCGAGAGCGGTTAACCGCCGTCTATGAGGGCAAGCCTCGCGCCTTGTTGGCGGATGAGGCGTTCGCTCAGGTGGTACATCACTATCGACTTCCCCAGGCCCTGCCAGCGGCCCTGCTCGAGGGATTTGAATGGGATGCCCAGGACCGGTGTTACGAGACGGTCGAGGACTTGTGCGATTACGGTGCAAGGGTTGCTGGGTCAGTCGGGGCCATGATGGCTTTGATCATGGGAGTCCGCGAACCGTGGGCGATGGCGCGGGCCTGTGAGCTCGGTGTGGCCATGCAGCTGACCAATATTGCGCGGGATGTTGGTGAGGATGCTGCCATGGGGCGGTGTTATCTGCCCCGCCAGTGGATGCGTCAAGAGGGCATCGACCCGGTAGCCTGGCTCAGGCGACCCGAGTATCTGGCTGGTGTGGGCCGAGTGGTCTCGCGTCTTCTGACCTATGCCGATGGACTGTATGCGAGGGCAGAGCAGGGAATTTCGGCGCTTCCACGTGGATGTCGGCCTGCAATTTTCTCAGCCAGAACCATTTATGCCGATATTGGCCGATCGATTGCTCGACTCGAATTCAATTCGGTCGACCACCGAGCCGTGGTCTCCAAAAGACAGAAGCTTGTGCGAGTGTTACAGGCCATGCCGTCTTATCTATTGGCCCCAGCCTGGCGTCGAGGCCACCCTCCGCTAGAGTCGGTAAAGTTTTTGGTGGAGGCCGCCCTGCCATCGATGGCTGTTATTGCACCCAAGACGCTCTCGGACAAAGCGGGCTGGATGATTGACCTACTCTTGGAGCTCGAGAGGCGAGAACGGACCCTGAGCTCAGCGTCTTCTGGGCATTCGCCAGGGCAGCATCCATTGAACAGCAGGTGAGATCAGCCGATCGACTTGCAGGGTCTCGTGCATCAGGTGACTCGGGCCATGCTGCCCGTGTAGGCTAACCATCGAACGGGCATAAAAAGGTGTGTCCTCTAGCGTCTGGATTCGAGTGGGCGATGGCCCAGCGTGGCGCAGCTGCCGGTTGATTCGCCAGCCCGTTTTTCCAATGGTTCGTCGATCAGGGGCCTCGACCTCTAAGATCTGACCATCCGGCTGGTAGCGTTTGGCCAGCAGGTAATCTGAACCATCGCGCAGTCGTACATCGTAGATCACGCTGCAACTGCCGTCGGCCTCTTCTGCCCGAGACCAGTCCCACTCCTGGAACGGGCAGTCGATGGGCTCGTCGCCCTCGTTCGAATCGAGATAACCTCGGCCCGCCCATCGAATCCCGGGCTGTGGAAAGTCCACCTGAATCTGGGCCATCGGGGCGATGGGTCCCCATCGATGTCTGCCTTGGGGCTCGAGGTCCTCGACCTGAGAAAAGAGCCGATGAGGTCGCAGAATGACCTGCCCCTCTATTCTTCGGGGGATCGGATTGGCCCACTCTCGAATGTCAATGACCAACTGGTCGTTCTGCCATCGGACCTGGCTCGGTCCAAGCTGGTAGAAGTCAGGGCCACGTTGAAGCCATTGATGGCCGCGTTCTGTCATGGCCCAACGCTTCTGTCCTGGGCTATAGAGAGCGACATTGATGGCGCAATGATTGTTGGGATCGACGGTCAGGCCTTGCCGACAGGCCCGTCGATAGGCTGATCGGTAATAAGGGGAGAAGACGCTGCCGACAAAGACGATCACGGTGATGCCATGTCGACCGCAATCGCTCACGCCATCGACATACCACCAGAGATAACCACCCGACGGGACCTGTTGGTCAAATCGAGGTCTGCCATCAGGCTGGCGGCCGCCAAACGCCCCGAGAGCGCTGCCATCGGAACGCCCGCCCCCGGATGAACCGTGCCGCCGGCCAGGTAAAGGCCCTGAAGAGCGGTCCGGCTCGAGGATCGATGAAAGACTGACATCCAGCCATGAGGAGCCCGGCCGTATAGCGCTCCCCGGGATCCCGGGAAGCGTTGCGCAAAGTCCGTTGGTGTTTTGACTCGGATCGGCCCTTGTGGGGAGAACCGAAGCCCTGCCGCCCCAAGACGCGAAAACACCTGTTGTTGGCATCGTTCGATCTCCTCTTGATTGGGCGAGTCTGCCTGGGCAGCGGAATTCGCCGGTGCGTTAATCAGCATGAATAGCCGTTCGTTCAGTCCATCGGACTGGTCGACGCCAGCTCGCTTCGCCAGACGGTCCTGGGCGCAGAGATAAACCGTTGGCTGGCTGGGCATGCGCTGCTGCTCAAAAATGGCTGAAAATTCTTCTGAATAATTGGGCTGGAAAAACACATTGTGATAATGGAGACCAAAGCCCTCCACCTTGGCCACGGCCGACCAGGTCATGGCCGACAGCGAGCTCGGCTGGGTCATGCGGTCTGCGATGGCAACAGAGGGGCTCTGGAGCAGATAAGACTCCTGAAGGCTGCGAATGTCTCCATTAAAAACCACTGCATCCAGCTCGACCCGTTCGGCCGGTTCTCCAGTTGGGGCTGCCAGCAGTCCGCAGACACGGCCATCTTTTTGCAGAATCTGATCGACACGAGTTCCTGTCCGCAATTGGCCGCCAAGGCTCTGAAACGCGCTGGTGAGCGAATGAGCCAAGGCCTGTAAGCCACCCGTCATCGTCCAGACGCCTCTGAGTTCGACGTACGCGATGAGCATAAGGGTCGCTGGGGCCTGCCAGGGAGATCCTCCGCAGTAGGTCGCGTATCGGCCAAAGAGTTGTCTGAGTCTTGGGTCTTGAAACCGCCGATCTAGATGGCGGGCAAGGCTCTGGAGTGGCCCCAACTGGGTGAGCAGGGCCAGACCAGATGGGCCGAGTTGCCGTGTCATCTCCAAGAAGTTCGGCCTGCTGCCTCTCATATAAATGGGCTCCAGCCGATGGTAGACCGCACGGGCTTGTGCCATAAAGGTCTCAAAGGCCTTGGCTTCTTGTGGGCCTGCAAAGGATTCGATCGCCTGCCTGCTCCGTTCAAGGTCAGTAAACAGATCCAGCGTGGTGCCATCGGGCCAGTGATGCCGAGCCAAGACCTCTAGAGGCGTCAGATCCACCAGATCGTCCAGGCTGCGGCCCGACTTGGCGAGAAGGTCGTCAAAGACCCAGCGCATGGTCATGACGGTCGGACCACTGTCAATCAATTGACTCTCCACTTGCTCCTGGTGAATCTTTCCGCCGGTGACACCGTGCTGTTCAAATACGATCACTTGGTGCCCCGCCTCGGCGAGTTCATAGGCGGCCACCAGGCCACCGATCCCGGCGCCGATCACACCGATCCTCTGCGGACGAATGCTATGCGCCATAGCTCTGGCCCCGCCAACGCCCCGAGGCTGACCGCAGTTGAAACCGGGTGAACATGGATTCAGAGAAAAATTTCCCCCCGTAGGCGGCCTGAATCGCTCGCTGGTGAGCCCCGGTCTGGGCATAGGCAGTCAAATCTTCTTCGCTGCGCCATAGGCTGAATGTCGCCTGCCGCAGCAGTGGCATCTCTCCGAGCCCAATGGCCAGAAGGCAGCCCTTGGCCTGAGCCAGGTCTCGCTGCGCATCGGGGGACTGACGCCAGAAGTCTGCCGCCTTGGTAAGCCGAATACTTGCCCGGGTCAGGGAGGCAATCGGCCCACCGGTGGATGGCTTGGCAGTTGGTTCAATTGAGTAGCCCGACCAACTCCCTCGAGACTGATAGGCCTGCAGACACAAGGCCAGGCACTCTTGGCTGTGGGATCGGTACTGCCGGACCAACTCGCTATTGGTGACGAAGTGGTTGGCCTGATCCTCGGAGGCAAACACACCAAACCAGGCCTGATGATCAAGGCTAGGCCTCAGCTGAAAGCCTCCCTCGTGGCCACTGCCGAGAAACTTTTGAAATTGCAGACCTGTCTTGTCAGAAGAGTTGATTGGCCGGCTCATGGCGGCAATCGGCAGACGCAGGCTTCCCCAGAGCAGCGCACTGGGCTTCCATCGAACCAAGAGGGCTACTGCAGTGGGCTGCATGGAGAGGCCGCCCCGGACAG
The DNA here is from genome assembly GCA_049418645.1 of Burkholderiaceae bacterium. GTDB lineage: Bacteria > Pseudomonadota > Gammaproteobacteria > Burkholderiales > Burkholderiaceae_A > Hahnella. Next base: position 13,661 of record JBMSJG010000001.1, read on the forward strand.
CCTATTGCAGATCGCCGCGATCCAAGCCAAAGCGACGCATCTTGACGTACAGGCTCTGTCTGGACACGCCCAGCATGTCAGCGGCGGAGGCCCGGTTGTTCTTGGTGAGCTTGAGGGCCGCCTCAATGCAGAGTTTTTCGATGAGATCGACGGTCTCTCCGACGATTTCTTTGAGGGGCATGCGTCCGACAAGGCTGGACAGGTCCTCGTGGGACCTCGTGAGGCCGGACTGCTGGGGCGCATTCTCGTCGAGCCGCCGGCCGACATCACGAATGGTGAAGGCAAAGAGCGTGTCCTTGTCCTGTGGGAGGCTGACGGCAGAGATCTCTGCTGGAATAGCCGCCCCCGCATCCGACACCAACTGCGTTGAGAACAATCGAACCATACCGCCTTGCTGCAGGCCGTTGATGAGAACTTGGAAATCCGTATTGGCCCGTCCCAGCCAACGACTGATCGGCTCGCCCAATACCTGTCCGTGATGGGGAGAATGAACGATTTCGGCAAATGCGGGGTTGGCGTGCAGGATGACACCGCGACGGTCTGTCACGACCAGCGCATCGGTCATCAACGAGAGGGTTTCTTGAAGAAGGTGATTGTCAGGACTCTGGCCATTGACGTTGGAGGCCATGTCAACTCGAATGAGGAAGGCCGTCTCGTTCTCATGGCGCAGATGAGCCACATGCACTTGTGACTTTTGCTTGTGATGGGTGAATTTGAGACTGGTCTGTGAGGCCCGGCCCGATCCATCGACTTCGCGCAGCACCTGATTCAGTGCGCCCAGAGACGAGGCGCCCACCAGTGTCTCGAGCTTCTTGTCCAACAATTGAGTGCCGTTCAGCCCAAAGAAGGACTGTGCCGCCTTGTTGGCCTCCAGGACTCTGCCGTGTCGTCCCTCAATCATCAAAATAGGGTCTCGGATGAGATCGAACAGGGTGCGGTACTGGTTCTCAATCGATCGCATCCGCAGGTAGTCTTGTTCGAGCAGTTGCTGAGCCTGCAAGAGGCGAGACTGAAGTGAGGCCATGGCCCGCAGGTCCCGGCCAATTGCCACCAACTCATCCCGGCCTGGTCTTGGAGCCACGCAGTACAGAACGGGATACTCCGACTGGTCTTTTAAAACATGGTTGATGTGTCGCCACCGGGTGGGCTTCTTGGTCTGAGCTGCCTCGGCGATCATCTCGTTGACCTTCACCCGACTTTCGCTGGTCACCGTGTCCAGCCAGCTGCGGCCCAGCCATTCTTTCCCGATATCGGGTGAGTCCGGGAGGTGAGATTCGATCTGGCGAATCTGCCCCGATGAGTCGAGTTCTAGGTAGAGGTCGGCCGCGGCTTTGAAGAGGTCCGGGGCCGGTTGCCGAGCAGGCGCTGTGGTTGGATTGGCGCTCGACTTAGGCACAGGCTTTGCGACGTCGGCGTGTCAGGCAGTCCCATGCCGACGACAGCGCTTGTGGCGCATCGCCTGCGATGACGTCTGCCTGACAGGCCAGCGCCAGTTCTGGGAAGAGGAGGGGGCCTGGACCGCCGATCATGAGGATTGGATTTGTTTTGGTAGTGGCCTGTTTGAGCGCCAGTATAAACGCTGGTGCCTCTCGCATGTCCTGCTCGCAACTCAAGGAAATCCCCAGTAAATCAGGGGCATAGCGCTGTGCCTCTGCGCCAATTTGTCCAACGGTCTCGCCGAACGAAAGACCTGTCTGCCAGCCAGCCCGACAGAAAAAAGCGCTCACCATCTGAACCCCGAGTCGATGCTTGGCGTTGGGTGGGGTGCAGAAAAATGCGCTTGGGCGTGGGCTGAAATCTGAAAATTCACTGGTTCGACCGTTGGAAGGCTCCTGTTGGAAGTCGTGGAGGAGCCGATGAAAGATCTGTTGCAGCTGCCAAAGACCGGTTGTGACATCTACAAAGCTGCAGCTGTCCTCTTTCCAGCGTGAGCCCAAAATCCGCGCGGCTGGCTGAAGCACGTCTAGAAAGATGGTCTCCAGGCTGACCCCTTGGTCACGAAGCGTCTGCAGATAGCGCTCGCAGTCTGGCAGTGTGCTCTCCAGGGTCAGCAGGGCGAGCCGGTGGGCTTGTGGGCTGACTTGGTCTGGCGGAGCCTGATTGGCAGGCTGCACCGAGAGGCCGGCCGCATGAGACTGGGCCTCTCCAACGACCTCCAGCATCAGCAGCCTTGGGATTAGTTCGTGTTCGACGACATCGAGAATGTCATGTGCTCGGCTGTCTTGTGATGGTGACTGAGTGGCCACCGCGCTTTTTTGGCTTTTCATCATTCGCCCCCTTGGTGACGCACCCCTGTCGATGGAGGCGGAGGGTCCCGCCCAGATCGGTGAGTACGCACGCGAATTTACCTCGTCCATCTTCCTCTCTTTTGGGGGGATGTCTATGACTGACGACGGTTTATTTTGTCTAGGACATAGTATTTTGTCAACTAAATTAGATGTCAGAATTAATTGACATTTGTGCTATTGGCTCCTAGAGTGGGTTTCATCAGAAATGGTGAACGGGGAGGCCAAGGACCATGACGGATTGGACGGTTCGAGGGCTAGAGGTCAAATCGCAGGCTGAACGATCGGTCGTCTACACGCCCGCAGAGCGAATGCGCCGTGATCGAACCATCTGGACCCTGGTTCAGGGCGTCTTGGCCCCCGCGCAGTTCCTGGTGTTTCTGGTCAGCCTTGTACTCGTGCTGCGATACCTCCTCACCGGCAATGGGCTGGAGGCTGCCGGCCTTTCTGTACTTATCAAGACCGCTGTTCTGCTCTTGATCATGGTCACGGGCGCCATCTGGGAAAAAGTCGTTTTTGGGCAGTATCTCTTCGCACGCCCTTTCTTCTGGGAGGATGTGGTGAGCATGATGGTCATTGCCGCCCACCTGGCGGTGGCCATGGCCTGGTTTGACTGGGGTCTGCACCTCAGCCCGCAGTCCGCGATGCTGCTGGCCTTGTTGGCCTATAGCCTCTATCTCATCAATGCAGCCCAGTTCCTCCGAAAGCTTCGTCTGGCTCGCCTGGAGGCTCGCAATGCCTAATCGGGCCCGTGACGCGGAGGTCTGCCTGCCTTCTGGGCAGTCAGTGCCTCAGCCGTTGGCCTCTGGTCCTACCGTCGTTCGGGAGCGTGGCCAGCATGAGGTCTTCTGTGGCCTGACCAGCATCGTCTGGCTTCACCGCAAGATGCAGGACGCCTTTTTCCTGGTCGTGGGCTCAAGGACCTGTGCACACCTCATTCAGAGTGCTGCCGGTGTCATGATCTTTGCTGAACCTCGTTTTGGAACGGCCATCCTGGATGATCGGGATCTGGCTGGGTTGGCCGATGCGCAAGACGAGTTGGATCGGGTGGTCCATGAGTTGCTGTCCCGTCGTCCCGACATCCGTGTGCTCTTTCTGGTGGGATCCTGCCCTTCCGAGGTCATCAAGCTCGACCTTGGTCGAGCTGCTGAGCGACTCTCGGGGCAGCACGGACCAAGCCAACGGGTGGTTCATTTTTCGGGAAGCGGCATCGAGACCACCTTTACCCAGGGCGAAGATGCCTGCCTGGCCGCATTGGTGAGCCAACAGGTCGAACGGGTGTCGTCGGAAGATGCCCGAGCTGGCCAGGTGGCAGAACTGGTGCTGGTTGGCAGTCTGGCCGACGTGGTCGAAGACCAATTCCGGGTCTTGCTGGCCGATCTGGGGATCACACGCGTGAGCTGTCTTCCTGGTCGACGGGGTTCGGATCGTCTGCTGGTCAATGAGACCACGCGCTTTGTCTGCATGGCTCCCTATCTGGCGGAGACTGCCCAGCGCCTAGAGAACCTGGGCTGTGTCCGAATCTCTTCGCGTTACCCGTTTGGCCTGCAGGGCACCACCGAGTGGTTTCTCGCAGTGGGTCAGTCCTTTGGACTTCCCGCTGATCGAGTTCTTCATGTGGTCAAGCCTGCGCAACGTCGAGCCCAGCTGGCGCTGACCGCCATGCGTCCTATGCTCGAGGGCAAGCGAGTCTTCTTTTTTCCGGACTCTCAACTCGAGATTCCCTTGGCCCGTTTTCTTCAGGACGAGATGGGAATGCAGGTCGTCGAGGTCGGTGTGCCCTACCTGCATCAGTTGATGATGGCTGAGGAGATGAAGCCTCTGCCTGCGGATTGGCGAATCGTGGAGGGGCAGCACCTCGATGAGCAGTTGGAGCGTTGCCGGCAGGCTCGTCCTGACTTGGTCGTCTGCGGACTCGGGCTGGCCAACCCGCTCGAGGCTGAGGGCATGAGCACCAAATGGTCGATTGAGCTCGTCTTCACGCCAATCCAGGGGTTCGACCAGGCCGGAGACCTGGCTGAGCTCTTCACCCGTGGCTTTGCTCGCAAGGCTCGACTCGGCCGTCGAATCCCCATTGGGGTGGCTGCATGAAACTAACGCTCTGGACCTATGAAGGCCCGCCACACATTGGCGCCATGCGGGTGGCCTCCGCCATGCGTGACGTCCATTTGGTCTTGCATGCCCCGCAGGGGGATACCTATGCCGATCTTCTCTTTACGATGATTGAGAGAAATGACCACCGTCCGCCCGTGAGCTACACGACATTTGGTGCGCGGGACCTGGGCAAGGACACGGCGGCCCTGTTCCAAGACTCCATTCGAGACTCGGTGGCCCGTTATCAGCCCAAGGCCCTATTGGTGGCGGCCTCTTGCACGGCTGAACTACTGCAGGATGACCCCGCAGGCCTGTCACAGGCTCTAAACCTACCCATTCGGGTGATCCCCCTCGAGCTGCCGGCCTATCAGCGCAAAGAGAACTGGGGAGCGGCTGAGACGTTTTATCAGTTGGTTCGGCACTGCCTGATGACAACGGCTGAAAAGCCGCCTACAGAGGACAAGCCCACCCAACCCTCCTGCAACATCCTTGGCTTGATGGGGCTTGGGTTTCGTCACCGGGATGACCTGAAGGCGATTGAGGAGCTGCTGCGTGCGATAGGGGTCACGATCAATGTCGTGGCGCCTTGGCAGGCTAGCCCAGACGACCTGACCCGACTGCCACTCGCAGACTTTAATGTCATGCTCAATCCTGAGCTGTCTGAGTCCACAGCCTTGTTTCTCAAGCGCCAGCATGGGCAGCCTTTTACCCAGACCATTCCAATTGGCGAGCAGGCGACCGACGCATTCGTTCGCGAGGTGGCCCATTTGGCGGGCATCGATCCTCACCAGGCCTTGTTGCGAGCCCGACAGGCGCAGCCTTGTCGGTCGGCCTGGTACTCCGCGTCGGTGGATGCGACCTACTTGACCGGCAAACGAGTCTTTATTTTCGGTGATGCCAGTCATGCGGTGGCAGCGGCCCGTGTGGCCACCCAAGAAATGGGCTTTGATGTGGTTGGACTGGGTACTTATAGCCGTGAGCAGGCTCGACTCATTCGTGAGATGGCTACAGAGCTGCACCTGGAGCCCTTGATTACCGATGATTATCTGGAGGTGGAGCGGGCCATTGAGGCCTCTGCGCCGGACCTGGTTCTCGGGACGCAGATGGAACGGCATATCGCCAAGCGAATGGGTCTCCCCTGTGCCGTTATTTCGGCGCCGGTTCACGTCCAAGATTTTCCGGCCCGATATGCGCCCCAGATGGGGTATGAGGGGGCGAACCAGCTCTTCGATGCCTGGGTTGCACCTCTGATGATGGGGCTAGAAGAGCACCTGCTTCAGATGTTCCGAGAGGATTTCGAGTTTCATCCGCAGGCCGCCGCCTCCCACCTCGGGGCGCAGCCAGGTGGTGCTGAGCGCCGCCAGACCGCTCAGTCGTTGCCCCTTGGTGCGGTGCCCTGCGACGGGCCTGGGGAATCACGAGAGCCAGTGGTGGTTCAGTGGAGCCATGAGGCAGAGCGTGAACTTGGCCGGATCCCCTTCTTCGTAAGGGGCAAGGCAAAGCGAAACACCGAACGCTATGCCCAGACGCAGGGGTTGAGTCTTATCCAACGCGACACTCTCTACGAGGCCAAGGCCTTCTATGCCCAGCATCGCTAAACCGAGCCCGCGCGAGAAGGTGCATGTGGTCATTGTCACCATGGACACTCATCTCTCATCGGCCACGGCCATGGCGGCCCGTCGACTGGCCAGGCAACACCCAGGGCTGGTCATGGAGATTCACGCGGCCTCCGAGTTCAGCGCCTCAGCCGAGGCCTTGACGGCCGTTCAGGCAGCCATTGCCAGGGCCAACATTTTGGTGGTGTCGATGCTTTTTATGGAGGACCACTTCAAACCGATTCTGGCTGATCTCCAGGCGGCTCGGGAGCGGGTCGACGCCATGCTCTGCATCATGTCCGCCGCTGAGGTGGTCCGTCTGACTCGCCTAGATCGCTTTGACATGAGCAAGCCCAGCAGCGGACTGGTGAGTCTGCTGAAGCGGCTCCGAGGAAAGGGGGGCTCCAGCGAAGGGGGAGAGTCGGGTCGCAGTGCGACCCAGACCGGTGGTGCAGCCCAGATGCGCATGCTTCGGCGGCTGCCAAAAATCCTGCGCTTCATCCCGGGGACCGCCCAGGACGTTCGAATCTATTTTCTGTCTCTTCAGTACTGGCTTGGAGGGTCTGAAGACAACATGCTTGCCCTGGCGACCTGCCTCACGGCTCGCTATGCCAAGGGTCCTCGGGCCGAGTGGCAGGGCTTCACCACCTTCCAAGATCCGGTGCTTTACCCCGAAACGGGTTTGTACCACCCGGACCTGGACTGTCGACTCACTGAACGGCTGGAGCAGTTGCCGGGCCTCAGCTCGCGAAGAGCTGAACGTCAGGCGCCGCGCGTCGGGCTCTTGCTCCTGCGATCCTACCTGCTGGCCGGTAACACGGCCCATTACGATGGCGTCATTCGCGCCATGACAGCACTGGGGTTGGTCCCTGTGCCGGCCTTCGCGGTGGGCCTGGACGCCCGCCCTGCGGTCGAGGCCTTCTTTAAAAAAGATGGACGCCCCACTGTTGATGCGGTGGTGTCACTGACGGGCTTTTCGTTGGTCGGCGGCCCCGCCTATAACGATGCACAGGCCGCAGAGGAATTGCTCGCTAGCCTCGATGTGCCCTATGTGGCCGCCCACCCCTTGGAGTTTCAGACCTTGGTGGACTGGGGCGACTCTGACCGTGGACTCATGCCGGTGGAATCCACCATCATGGTGGCGATTCCGGAGCTCGACGGCGCTGTATCGCCCATGGTGTTTGGGGGGCGACCTGGCGCGGCAGGTCAGGTTTGTCATGGCTGCCATCGGGCCTGCGCATTTCATGGCGTGGACAACACCCTGGACATGGTGAGTTGTCCCGATCGGGCCGAGCAACTCGCCCAGAGGGTGGCCCGACTCATTGCCCTTCGTCGGGATCCACTGGACCAGCAAAACATCGCCCTTGTCGTCTTTAATTTTCCGCCCAATGGGGGCAGTGTGGGTACGGCGGCCCATCTGTCGGTCTTTGAGTCCTTGGTTCGAACACTCAAGGCCATGGCAATAGCGGGCTATGACGTTCAGGGCATTCCGGATGATGCTGACCAGCTGAGAACGGCCTTGTTAGAGGGCAATCGTCATCAGCACGGCACCGAGGCCAATGTCTTGGTAACGCTGCCGGTGTCCGACCACATAGCCTGTGAGCCTCATCTCCAAGAGATTGAGGCCGCCTGGGGCCCAGCGCCTGGGCGTCAACTCACCAATGGACGTGACTTTTTCGTCCAGGGCCTGTCCTTCGGTCGTGTGAAGCTTTTGGTGCAGCCCGGCTTTGGCTATGAGGGTGACCCCATGCGTCTGCTCTTTGAAAAAGGCATGGCACCCACCCACGCCTTCAGTGCCTTCTATCGCTACATCCGAGAGACGATTCAGGCGCATGCCATTGTCCACTTCGGAACTCACGGCGCCATGGAATTTATGCCCGGGAAACAGACTGGCAGTTCTGGAACCTGCTGGCCGGATCGGCTGATTCAACAGACGCCAAATTTCTACCTCTATGCCGTGAACAATCCAAGCGAAGGAACCATCGCCAAGCGCCGATCCGCTGCGACTCTCCTGAGCTACCTCACTCCGTCGGTCTGTGAGTCGGGGTTGTACCGAGGATTGGCCGATTTACGCCAGAGCTTAGACCGTTGGCGCCAATTGCCCTCTCAGACCCAGGGCCTCATCGCGCCCGAGTCCGAGCCCGAGGGCATCGCACTGGTCGTGATAGAGCAGGCCAAGGCGTTGGACCTTCCGGTACCGGTCGATCTAACAACCGACTCTGTTGAGCAGGTCGACCGGGTCTTCCAAGACCTTCGACAGAGTCTGCTGGAGATCGATGGGACCCTGATTCCTCAGGGCCTTCATGTCTTCGGGCAGGCGATGTCTCCCCATGAGCGGCGCGAGGTGTTGTCTGCAATGACCAAGGCCTGTCAATTGTCTCTCGCTGAGACAGATCTGGAGATCATTCTGCAGGTTCTCCTCGACGCAGAGAGTGAACAGGCGGCCCGGGCGGCCTTGCAGCGGCAGCTGTCATCTCAGATCGCAAAGTCTGATGCAGTTGAATCACTGGTTCGGATGGAATTCGGCCTTCGAGAGAACAACGAGATGGCTTCGCTGTTGAAGGCCCTGCGTGGGGAATTCATTCTGCCCTCCGTGGGTGGTGACCTCTTTCGGGCTCCCGAGATTCTCCCCACTGGTCGTAACCTGCACGGCTTTGATCCCTTTCGCATGCCCAGTCGCTTCGCCTGGGTGGATGGGCAACGTCAGGTCGATCGGTTACTGGCGCGTCACCTGCAAGCCTCCGGCCAGTTACCCGAGTCTGTGGCAATGGTGCTCTGGGGAACCGACAATCTAAAGACCGAGGGCGGTCCAATTGCCCAGGCGATGGCGCTGATGGGCGCACGTCCACGCTTTGATGGCTTTGGACGATTGGCGGGTGCTGAGTTGATTCCCCTGGCTGAGCTGGGGCGGCCCCGCATTGATGTGGTCGTCACGCTCTCTGGCATTTTTAGAGACCTGCTGCCGTTGCAGATTCGCATGCTCGCCGAGGCGGCCTTGCTGGCGGCTCAGGCGGACGAACCCTTGGATCAGAATGCGATTCGCCGGCATGTTCAAGAGACCATGGCAGTTCAGGGGGTTGACCTTGAGACTGCAGCACTTCGTGTCTTTGGAAACGCCGATGGCGCTTATGGGGCCAATGTCAACCATCTCATCGATCAGGGTTGCTGGCAAAACGAGGACGAGCTGGCTGATTGCTATGCCCGACGCAAGGGATTTGCCTATGGACGGACTGGTCAGCCGGTGCGCCAGCCCAAGGTGCTGGAGTCGGCCCTCGCCCACGTGGATTTTGCCTATCAGAATCTGGAGTCGGTCGAGGTGGGCATTACCTCCATCGACAATTATTTCGACACGCTCGGTGGGGTCAGCCGACTGATTCGCAAGGCCAAGGGCAACGAGGCCGAGACACCCGTCTACATTGGAGACCAGACCGCAGGACCAGGCGTCGTGAGGACCCTGTCGGAGCAGGTTGCACTCGAGGCTAGGACTCGAGTTCTGAATCCAAAGTGGTACGAGGCCGTTCTGTCTCATGGCTATGAGGGCGTTCGGCAGATCGAGGCGCACCTGACCAACACCATGGGCTGGTCCGCCACTACCGGCCAGGTTCAACCCTGGGTCTATCAGCAGCTGACCCAGACCTTTCTCATGGATCAGACCATGCGGGATCGTCTGGCCGATCTCAATCCAAATGCCTCAGCCAAATTAACGGGCCGTCTACTCGAGGCTTCCGATCGTCAGTATTGGAAGCCAGATGAGCAGACGCTTCGAGCCCTTCAAGAGGCCAATGACCTCTTTGAGGACCGTGTAGAAGGTCTTTACCAAGGAGCATCCACTTGAACATTGCAACAGTGCCTTTCAGCGAGATTCGTCGATCGGCCGGCCGGCCACCGGACGGAGATGGATCTGTCCAGGTCCAGCTAGACCCGAACCTGACCATCGGCCAGGCCAAGGTCTTCGCCGTCTATGGCAAGGGCGGCATTGGAAAGAGCACCACCTCGTCCAACTTGTCGGTCGCGTTTTCAAAACTCGGCAAGAGAGTGATTCAGATCGGCTGTGATCCCAAACATGATTCGACCTTTACGCTGACCAAGAGTCTGATGCCGACCGTGATCGACGTCCTAGAGCAGGTGGACTTTCATCCAGAGGAGCTTCGGGCCGAAGACTTTGTCTACGAGGGCTACAACGGCGTGCTCTGCGTAGAGGCCGGTGGCCCACCCGCCGGCACAGGCTGTGGTGGTTACGTCGTTGGGCAGACCGTGAAACTGCTCAAGGAACACCATCTGTTAGACGAGACCGATGTCGTGATCTTTGACGTCCTGGGCGATGTCGTTTGCGGGGGCTTTGCCGCCCCTCTTCAGCATGCAGACCGTGCCTTGATTGTGGCGGCCAATGACTTCGATTCCATCTTCGCAATGAATCGAATTGTTCAGGCGATTAGCGCAAAGGCCAAGAATTACAAGGTGAGACTCGGAGGGGTTATTGCAAATCGCAGCGCCCAAACAGATCAGATTGATCGCTTTGCTGACCGGGTGGGGCTGTCTAGGCTGGCGCACTTTCCAGATCTGGATGTGATTCGGCGCAGTCGTCTGAAGAAGTCGACACTCTTCGAGATGGAACCATCACCCGAGCTGGAGGCGGTCCAGCAGGAATACCTACGATTGGCCGCGGCCCTGTGGGCCGGTACCGAGCCTATGGCCCCCGAGTCTTTGAAGGACCGGGAAATCTTTGATCTCTTGGGATTTGATTGATGAGTGATCACAGCTACTTTCAACGGCGAAGCCAGATCGAGTCTTACTTCGATCGCACTGCTGCCGAAGCCTGGGAGCGTCTCACCTCGGATGCTCCTGTCAGTGGTGTTCGAGCCACGGTCCGCGCGGGACGAGAGGCCATGCGCCACCTCATGACCGAATGGCTTGTCGACCGTCTGGGTCGTTTAGAGCCCAGTGGCCAGCGGCGTCCCTTTCCCCTAGAGCAGTTTAGTGCGCTGGATGCCGGCTGTGGGACGGGTCTACTGGCGGTCGATCTTGCTCGACTGGGTGCCCAGGTGGTCGCGACTGACCTGTCACCCAAACTGATCGAGGTAGCCCAGCGTCGGGCCCCAGCCAATCTCAGCCCCGGTGTGGTCTGTTTTCAGGCCGGCGACATGCTCGACCCACAACTGGGCCGATTTGACGTTCTAGTCGCAATGGATTCCTTGATTCACTATGCACCGGAACAGGCCATGGCGGCTATTTCGTCGTTCGCACCGCGGATCCGCCGGAGCATGATCATTACCTTTGTGCCTCGCACCCCCCTCTTGATGCTGATGATGGGTGTAGGCCGTCTCTTTCCACGGTCTGACCGTTCACCCGGCGTGGTTCCGATCTCCGAGCGTTGGCTTCGTGAGGCCATTGAGATGGCCCCGGCCCTTCGGGATTGGAAGATCGGAAGAGTCCAGAGGATCTCCAAGGGGTTTTATACGTCGACGGCAATGGAGTTGGTTCGGTCATGATGCTGCTGGATCTCTTCTCCCCACGTCGCTGGACAAGAGTGGATCCGCGCTGGCTACCGTTCGCCGATCTTGCGACTGGGGACATGACCCTGTCGCGGCTTTTCCGTCTCTCGCTGTTTCAGGTCTCTGTCGGCATCTGCATGGCCCTGATGGTGGGCACACTCAATCGAGTGTTGATTGTGGAGATGGGGGTGGCCGCATGGCTGGTCGCCCTGATGGTCGCGCTGCCGGTGCTTGTAGCGCCCTTGCGGGCCATGGTGGGTTACAAGTCTGATACCCATCGATCCTTTCTGGGTCTTCGCCGTCTGCCCTACCTTTGGGTTGGCACGCTGTTGACCTTCGGGGGTTTGGCCATCATGCCTTTCGCGCTACTGCTCCTGTCGGGCGATACCCACTGGCCTTCGGCGATTGGCCCTGTGAGTGCGGCGCTTGCTTTTTTGTTGGTGGGCCTGGGCATTCAGACCGTTCAGACCACCGGATTGGCCCTGGCGACTGACTTGGTGGAGCCAGTCAGTCGCCCCCGAATGGTGGCACTCATGTACGCCATGTTGCTTGTTGGCATGGTGGGCAGTGGTGTCTTGTTCAGTCTTGCCTTGACTGCCTTTAGCCCTCTGCGTCTGATTCAGGTGGTGCAGGGATCCGCCAGCGCAGTCCTGGCGATGAACCTGCTGGCCATGTGGAAGCAGGAGCCACGTCGCCCCCACCTGACCGCACCCTCTCAGCCACCAGCAGACCGTTTCGAGTCGGCCTGGCGGACCTTCATGGCAGTACCGGGCCACCGACGCTTTTTTGTCTCGGTCTTTATGGGGACCGCAGCTTTTTCAATGCAGGACATCATTCTAGAACCCTATGGCGCAGAGGTCTTGGGTCTGACGGTGGCGCAGACCAGCTTTCTAACAGTCTTATTGGCTGGCGGTGCACTCCTCGCATTCTGGCTGTCGGCCCGGGCGCTCAAGACTGGTTACACACCGAATTTTCTGGCGGCAATTGGTGCCTTGGTTGGAACCATGGCTTTTTCTCTGGTTATTTTCTCGGAGCCACTTGGCAGCCCGCTGATGTTTCAGTCGGGCACGACCTTGATCGGATTTGGTGGAGGCCTGTTCTCCATCGGCACCCTCTCGGCTGCGATGGCGATGGAGAGTGGTGGCCACACAGGACTTGCTCTGGGAGCCTGGGGCGCCGTTCAGGCCACCAGCCTGGGTCTCTCCATGGCCTTGGGTGGTGGGCTTCGTGACATGGTCTCGGGATTGGCCCTGCATGGCGACCTGGGGGTGGTCTTAACGTCGGCAGGCGCAGGTTACAGCGCGGTCTATCACTTGGAGTTGCTGCTGCTCTTTATGACCTTGGTCGCCCTGGGGCCCTTGGTAAAGGCATTTAAACGTTCCCCGCAAGGGGAGGCTTTTGGTCTGGCCGAATTCCCCGGCTAGGACTTTGTTCAACAGAAGGAGAACGACATGGGAACTGGCGCAATCACGCAATATGTTGATGTGGCCCAATTGGTGCTGTATCTGTTTTGGATCTTTTTTGCGGGCCTGGTCTACTACCTCACGGTGGAGAGCAAGCGGGAGGGATTTCCGCTCGAGACGGATCGGACCGATGGTCGGATCAAGTACGACAATGGCATCGCGGGGATGCCCAAGCAGAAGGTCTACAAGACGGCCTTTCACGGAGACTTCCTGGCCCCTCATGGACGGGATCATCAAGAGCCTCCGGTGCAGGGTAAATCGTTTGATGGGCTGCCTTATCTACCGTTGGAGCCAACGGGTGACCCCATGACCAGTGGCATTGGACCGGGTGCCTTTACCCAGCGGTCGACCAAGCCGGACATGACTGTTGAGGGCCATGCCCGAATTGTGCCGCTGCGCGAGGCCCCAGGCTTCTCCTTGGCCGAGCAGGACCTCGATCCAAGAGGCCTGCCCGTGCTCGGAGCCGATGGCCAGCAAGGTGGTACGGTCACCGATGTCTGGGTAGACCGTTCAGAGCACCTGATTCGCTATCTGGAGCTCCAGACCACCGGCGGCCGTTCGGTGCTAGTGCCGATGAACTTCGCCCGTGTTCACCGTGACCGAGTGAAGGGCAATCGGGTGACGGTCGAGGCGATTCTTGCTGGCCAATTCGAGGGCGTACCAGGCTTGTCCACTGCCGGACAAATCAGCCGGCTCGAAGAGGAGAAGGTCATGGGTTACTTCGGAGCGGGAACCCTATTCGCAACGCCTGATCGTAGAGAGCCCCTGTTTTGAAGGCTCATCACCACGGACATGAGCATGAGCTGGAGCCGGAGTACGGGCTGCCAGAGCGACTGCCTGTGGCTGAACAGATCGTCTGGCAGGGCAGTCCCCACTGGGCTGAGGTCTTCCGGCACGTCTTCCATGCCAGGGGACTGGTGGCTTACTTTAGTTTGGTCGCCGTGATTCAGATTCTGTTTGGTTACGACGCCACTCAGGGCTTGGCTGCTGCGATGGGTCATGCCAGTTGGATGGTGATACCGGCCACCATGGCCATTGCTCTGTTTGGGGCCATGGCCTGGCTCGTCGCCAAGACAACCGTCTACACCATCACGACCAAGCGAGTCATTCTTCGGATTGGCATTGTTCTGAACGTCACTTTTAACCTACCGTTTAAACGAATCGCCTCCGCGGATATTCGTCTGCGTCCCAGTGGCTTCGGTGATATCGCCCTCCAATTGGTCCCGGAGGACAAGATTGCCTTCATGCATCTCTGGCCCCATGCCAAGCCGTGGTCTCTGCAACACCCCGTCCCCATGATGCGCTGCATTCCGGCTGCTGCACGGGTAGGGGAGTTGCTGCGAGAGGCTTGCAAGGCTCACCTGGGCCAACAAGTGCGAGACCAGCCCCTGCCCCTCCGGGGTGCGGCCACGCCATCGTCAAGCGCCCGTCCGTCGCTGGGCCGGGAGCTCACGCTGTCATGACGCCGAGCCCCCGTCTGATATCCCGTCCCAAGCTCGAGGGCCTGCCACTGACGGCGATTGCGGTGCTGCTGGGGGCCACTCTGTTGCTCGCGGGCTGGTCTAGCTTTCAGAAGCGCCAGGCTCGCGAGATGGATGCGCAAGTTATTGGGCAGCAGCAGGCATCTGGTGAGCAGATGATTACCCGGCGACTGTTCTTTCGAGACCTGGCTGACTCCAGTATTTCGGTGGTGGATGCAGAGACTGGCCGTCCAGTGGCACGCATCGAGGGCGAGGCAGGATTTGCAAGAAGTGTGCTTCGCAGTCTCGCCAAGGTGCGGCTCAAGCAGGGCCTTGGGGCCGAAGAGCCTTTCGAACTCAGGCGAACGACACTCGGCGGGCTTTGGCTTGTAGACCCCCAGACGGGACAACAGATTGATCTCACAGCGCTGGGGCCCAGCAACGCCAGCGTGTTTGCAATGTATTTGAACTAGGTTTTTGAGAAGTCTAAGGAGAGAGAAATGAGCGAGCATTCAGAGGTTTTCGCCGCCGCATCGGCGGCACACGACCGTCTATCAGCCAAAAATCGGGCCATCAATGAGGCGACCCGTCAGGCTCAACAAGACACCCTTCTGACGCCACGTTTTTACACCACAGACGCCTCAGCGATTAATCGGGTTTCAGTCGATTCCCTTCGCGCCGAATGGGACGCTCTGATGGCGGAATTTGAGGCGGATAACAACGATGAGCATTTTCAGCGACCTGCGGAATTGGTGGGCCATAACTACGCCCAGGACCTGGACCCAGAGCTCTACAAGGAATTTAGTGAATTTCTAATTAGCTCGGTGACCTCTGAGTTTTCAGGCTGCGTGCTCTATGCCGAACTGAAGAAGAAGGTGGACAACCCGGACATGAAGGCCGTCTTTGGCTACATGGCCCGTGATGAATCCCGTCATGCTGGATTTATCAATCAGTGGCTGAAAGACTTTGGGATTGGTGTCGATCTGGGGTTGTTGACCAAGATTAAAAAGTACACCTACTTCAAGCCGAAGTTCATTTTCTATGCGACCTATCTGTCAGAGAAAATTGGCTATGCCCGATACATTGCCATCTATCGGCAAATCGAGCGCAATCCCGCCTACCGTTTTCATCCGATTTTCAAATGGTTTGAGAAGTGGTGTAACGATGAGTTTCGTCACGGTGAGGCCTTTGCCCTGCTCATGCGCGCCAATCCCTCCTTGTTGCGTGGACTTAATCTCTACTGGATCCGCTTCTTTCAGCTAGCCGTCTTTGCCACCATGTTTGTGCGGGACCATACTCGACCAGTCATGCATCGGGCCTTGGGATTGGATCCAACCAGCTATGACCTGCAGGTTCTGAGCATTACCACCGAGATCTGTAAGCAGGTCTTCCCGGTGACCCTACAGGTTCACCATCCTGACTTTCTGGCTGGGCTTCAAAAGCTCTGCCAGGTGCAGCAGGCGGTTGACGACGCCAAGGCCAGGGGTGGACTGACTGGACGTCTGGCTCAGTTCTGGCACGCTGGCCGGGGGGCACTGACCTTCGCCAGACTCTATTTCATGCCGACCGTTCGCGCTGATCTGCCAGCCCAGGCGCGTCTGGCACCGACTTGGTAGACCAGATGGTTGTCATGATTGGACTGTTGATTGCCTTGGCGGCCTGGTGGCTTCTGACCGGTGTGGTCTTATGGGGAAGTCGAGGCGGTCTGGTGCGGCAGAGGCTGTCGATGGCGTTTTGGACAATGGTGCTGGTGGCGGGTCTCTCAGTCCATGCCGAGGCGAGCCAGTCGCTCACGCTCGAGAGCAGTCTTCTGGCGTTTCTCTCGGTGTTGGGGGTCTGGGCCTGGCAGGAGATCGCTTTTCTGACGGGAGCTGTCACGGGACCCAATCGGGCCAGAGCCACGCCAGATTTGCGCGGTTGGCGCCGATTCTGGCGGGCCTTTCTGACTGTTTCTCATCATGAACTGGCGATGGTTCTGCTTTTTGCCGCCGTCGCCTTTCCTGCTCTGCACGCACCCAATCAGACGGGGCTGGCGACCTTCTTTGTGCTGTGGGTCATGCGCCTGTCTGCCAAGTTGCACCTGATG
Source organism: Burkholderiaceae bacterium (assembly GCA_049418645.1). Classification (GTDB taxonomy): domain Bacteria; phylum Pseudomonadota; class Gammaproteobacteria; order Burkholderiales; family Burkholderiaceae_A; genus Hahnella. The sequence continues at coordinate 30,136 of JBMSJG010000001.1, forward strand.
TTTGGTGTCAAAAACTTCTACGATGGCTTCTTACCCAGTGGGCTGTCTCACATGGAGACCTATTTCCGTCGCCGAGCCTTTAATTGGTTTTTGCCCATCAGCCTGCTGGCAGGCGGCTGGATGGCCGTGCTGTCATGGGATTTTATTCACAGCCCCGAGCAGGCCCAGGGCGCTGTTTTGGGTGGCGCACTGGTTTTCGGCCTGGTGCTGCTGGCTTTGCTGGAGCACCTGCTCTTGTTCCTACCCTTTCAGCCGGAGAGGCTTTGGGGTTGGGCACTGGGTCCGCGGGGCTCGCGTCGCTAGAGTGCCGGACCCTCGAGAACGACCACTAGCTTAGGCTCTCGGACAGGTGAACCAAAGTCTGTCCGCGGGCTCGGGCCGCTGTCTGTTGATGCCAGCTGGGTCGTCTCCAGCAGTTAAAGCCATGGTCAACGCCCGGATGCATCACGATGCGAACATTGTCCCGGCCATGCAGACTCTGCCGGACGGCCTGAACGGACTTGGTCGGAATATAGGCGTCTTTGTCGGCGAAGTGAAAGAGCAGAGGGCAGGAGATGTCCTCAACCAAGTCCAGGTGCTGGTCTATGCCACCACCGTAGTAGCAGACGGCTGTGTCGACGCCAGCCCTGGCGGCAGCGACAAACGAGAGCATGCCACCCATGCAAAAGCCCACCGAACCCACCAAACCAGTGCAACTGTCCAGATGCTTAACGGCTTCAACGGTACGTTGCAGGTCAGCGGCGGCCAGGTCTACGTTCAGGCGCGACAACAAACCCAGGCCCTTTTCGAACCCAACCGCGTCGTAGGCAAGATCGGTCCTGGGCGACTCACGCCAGAAGACGTCGGGGGCAATCACCACGAAGCCATCGGCGGCGTACTGGTCTGCGACCGCCCGAATGTGTTCGTTGACGCCAAAAATCTCTTGAATCAACAGCAGGCCGGGGCCGCGCCCGGTGGCTGGCTCGCTGACGTAAGCCTCAAAGGGGCGCCCATCGGCGCTGGGAACTGAAATCCATCGACTGGTCATAGTGTCTGGGACCTTTCTGGTGCGATTGACCACTACGCCGAGATCTTGACATGACCAAAACACAACTTCAAAGCATGAAACCCTCTAATTGGGGTGGGAAAACCCCACGCCGCCCGCTGATCACAGCCCTGGCCTGGCTGGCCGGCCTTCCTTTTTTTGCGTCCACAGCCGGCCTGGGCGCCGCCACTGGGTCATCGGAGCCCAAGGCGCCGCAGGCGGGGGCAGCGCAGCAGGTCATCGGAAGACTGGCCTGGGATGTCAGTGAGGTCAGCGTCGGCCAGTTCCGTCAATTCGCAAGCAGCTCAGGCTTCGTCAGCCGGGCCGAGCGAGAGGGCGGTGGTTACATCTACGAGTTTGGCTGGACCAAAAAGCCTGGCTGGACCTGGCAGAGCCCATTTGGCCGGCCTGCTGCTGACAACGAACCGGCGGTTCACCTGACCTTTGATGAGGCGCAACAAGCCTGCCGTTTTTTTGGCAAACGCCTGCCCACAGACGCAGAATGGGTCTCTGCAGCCTATACCGAGCAGCGGCCGATGCCGCCCACCCCATTTCAGGCCGGCCGGCAATACCGATGGCCCAACGGCGATTCCCCCAAGGCCAGCCACTGCCTGTCCGGATGTGGCGGTTACGCCGGGCTGGCGCCGCAGGGCGTGTTAGATCGTGGCGTTGGCCATGTGGCGGTTGATCGCACGCCACTGGGGGTCAATGGCCTTAGGGACATGGGTGGAAATGTCTGGGAGTGGGTCGATACCGGTCGAGGCTCGGAGCGCATCACCAGGGGGGCTTCCTGGTGGTACGGACCCGAGCGGCAGCTGGTGGACGATGTGGCCACCAAACCTCGTGACACCAGGGTCGCGTATATTGGGTTTCGATGTGTTCAGGAATTGAAATAGATGTTTAACGCCATAAAAAAACTCTCCCTCAAAACCAAGCTATTTGCTGTCACGGGGCTACTGATCCTCGCTGCGGTCGGCTGGCGTCAGACCAGACCGGTCGAGGTCCAGTCAACCCCCGTGGTGACTGCCTTTCCCTCGTCCCTGATGTCCACCTTGAATGCGAGTGGCTATGTGGTGGCCCAGCGAAAGGCGGCCATCTCGACCAAGGCCCAGGGGCGTCTGGAATGGCTGGGGGTTGCAGAGGGTTCGGTGGTCAAACAGGGCCAGTTGCTGGCTCGCCTAGAGCGTCAGGAGCTGACCGCCCAGCTGGCTCAGGCCAAGGCACAGGTCGGGTTGGCCCAGGCTGAATTGGATGACGCCATCCGCGAATACGAGAGATCCAAGTCGCTGTTGGCCAAGCAGTACATCTCTCAGGCGGCTGCGGACTCTGCCAGGGCTCGATTCGAAAAGGCCCGGGCTCAACAGACTGCCTCTGCGGCCGCTCAGGCGGTGGCGCAGGCGGCCTATGACCAGTCAGAGATCCGGGCTCCCTTTGATGGGGTGGTACTGACCAAGAATGCCAACGTGGGTGACAACATCACGCCCTTTTCATCAGCCGCTGACAGCAAGGGGGCGGTGGTGACCATTGCTGACATGTCCACGCTCGAGGTGGAGGCCGATGTCTCCGAATCCAGTCTGGGGAAGATCCGAATTGGCCAGCCAGTGGAGATCGGTCTCGACGCACTCCCCAGCGAGCGCTTCTCTGGGGTGGTGGCTCGGATGGTGCCGACCATTGATCGAGCCAAGGCCACTCGGCTGGTTAAGCTCAAGTTCAACCAGATCGATCCAAGAATCCTGCCGGACATGTCGGCCAAGGTCTCTTTTCTCGACAAGCCACTGCCGCCCGAGCAACGCAAGCCAGTGGTAGGCGTCAACCAGGCGGCCGTGCTGACCCAGGGTGATGAGTCTGCGATTTTTGTCATCGAATCCAACCGTCTAAAACGGATTGCGCTGCCCAAGCCCCTGTCCATCATGGGCGAGTTGGTGCTGGTCCCCAGTCTGAAGTCCGACCAGCGGGTGGTGCTTCGCCCCGCTGCGGGACTGCGCGATGGGCAATCGGTGAGGTCTGCCAAGCAGTGATCGACGTTCAAGCATTGGGGAAGTACTACCAGCGAGGTGATCAGCAGATCACGGTCCTCGACGGCCTCAACCTGACGGTGGCAGATGGGGAGTTTGTCGCCCTGATGGGACCGTCTGGATCCGGCAAGAGCACCCTTCTCAACCTGATCGCAGGCATTGATCGACCCAGCACCGGTCGAATCATCATCGGTGGCATCGATGTGACTCAGTTGAGCGAATCCGAGTTGGCCAAGTGGCGCGCCAAACACGTCGGTTTTATCTTTCAGTTCTACAACCTGATCCCGGTGCTCACCGCGGCCGAAAACGTTGCGCTGCCCCTGACGCTGACTGACTGCCCAGCAGCCGAGCGTGCTGATCGCGTGGCCAAGGCCTTGGCCGCCGTTGGTCTGTCAGATCGTGCTGGGCACATTCCCAGTGAACTCTCTGGCGGCCAACAGCAGCGCGTGGCCATTGCCCGGGCCCTGATTACCAATCCCAGCCTGATCGTGGCGGACGAACCCACCGGTGATTTGGATCGCAAGTCAGCCCAGGATGTACTGGCCATGCTCCAGCAGCTCAACCGTGAGCACGGCAAGACGATCGTCATGGTGACCCACGACCCCAAGGCTGCTGACGCAGCCGGTCGGGTGGTGCA
>JBMSJG010000002.1:0-24078 GCA_049418645.1 Burkholderiaceae bacterium
TAGGGACGGGTGACGGGGATAGAGGTGCTCATGGCGCTTTATTTCCACAAATATGACAGGATGATGGCAGTCTAGCACCGGGAATTTCGGACCCAAAATAGAGCAATCCCCAACGGCCAATAACCACACAAAGCCCTCAAATATGCAGCGCAACAACCCCACCCAGCCGCTCGCCATTCTCACCACCGGCGGCACCTTTGAGAAGCAATACTGCCCCGACCAAAATGGGCTGGGGTTCACACAAAGCGGGCTTGCCACCTGGGCGACGCAATGCCGACTGCCCACCAACACTCGACTCGAGACCGTCATGCTGGTTGACAGCCTCGACATGACAGAAGATCAAAGACAGACACTGGCCCTTGCCGTGGCCGAGAGCCCAGAAGATCGTCTGATCATCATTCATGGAACCGACACAATGGTGCGGTCGGCCGATCTCATTGCCCTGCACAAGCGAGCCGAACAAACCGTAGTGTTCACAGGCGCCATGATTCCGGCGAGCCAGCCAAACAGCGATGCCCTTTTTAATCTAGGGCTGGCTGTGGCCGCCGCCCAACTCTGTCCGGCGGGAATCTACATCGCCATCTCTGGATCGGTGATGCTCGCAAGGGATGCCACCAAAAACCACCAACTGGGCCGGTTTGAAGGAACAGCTGTCTATTTGCCGATGCAGAACTGACCAAAGATCGCACCCAGTAGATCATCAGCCAAATACTCCCCCGTGATCTCAGACAAGTGCTGCTGGGCCAGGCGAAGCTGCTCGGCCAACAACTCCAACGCCTGCAGTTGTAAATGCCCCGCCGCAAAACCCAAGGCCTGATCAGCCCTCGACAAGGCCTCTAACTGCCGAGACCGGGCACTAAAAACGCCCTCTTGCGCGCCAGATTGAGACCAGCCAGCCGCATGGGCAAAAGCCGCTCGCAGCTGGTCCAGCCCCTGCCCTGTTTTGGCCGACACCAGCAAAGCCTTGGCGCCACCAGGAGTCTGTGTTGTGTCGGGCGCCGTGACACACTGATCGACCTTGTTGAAGACCACCAAGACATCGGCGGTCCTTTGTGACAAACCAGTCTGAACATCTCGGCTGCCCACCCGATCACAGACCGCTTTTTCCATGGCCTTGTCCGATGGGTATTGGCCGCTGGCATCTCGAAGCAACACCACCAAATCCGCCTGCTCAATGGCCTGCCAACTGCGCTCAATCCCAATGCGCTCGACCTCATCCTCGGTCTGCCGAAGCCCTGCCGTATCGATCACACGAATGGGCAGGCCCTCGATCACCAAATCCTGCACCAAGCGGTCTCGCGTCGTGCCCGGAACAGCGGTCACAATGGCAACCTCCTCCTCGGCCAAGGCGTTGAGCAAAGACGATTTGCCCACATTGGGCGGGCCCACCAGGACGACTCTCAGCCCCTCTCTGAGCGCCTGACCCCTTTGGGCCGACTGAAAAATAATTTTCAATCTGTCTCGACAGGCCTGTAGTCGCTCCGCCACATTCTCCCGACCAATGAACTCAATGTCTTCTTCCGGAAAATCCAAACACGCCTCTACACGCAGACGGAGGTCTATCAACTGAGCCTGCAAAGCCTGAATCTCACGTGAAAAAGCGCCCGTCAAAGAGGCCAACGCGGCTTGAGCCGCTCGACTGGTCTGCGCCGCAATCAAATCCGAGACGGCCTGCGCCTGCGCCAAATCCATTTTGTCGTTGAGAAAGGCCCTCTGGGTGAACTCCCCGGGCATCGCAGCGCGAACCGGACTGTCTGGACGATGACAAGCCAGACAGGCTCGCAAGACCAGTTGCAAGACCGCCAAACCGCCGTGTCCTTGCAGTTCCAGCACATCCTCACCGGTGTATGAATGGGGACCCTTAAAAAAAATGGCCAGCCCTTGGTCTATCGGCTGACCATCCTCATTTCGAAAAGAGACCAGTGTGGCCTGTCTGGGCTTTAAGTCCTGCCCACAAAGGGCCTTGGCCACACGATGACTAGCAGGGCCAGACACTCGAACGATGCCAATGGCCCCAGCGGCGGCAGCCGTCGCGACGGCCGCAATGGTCTCAACCGATCGACTAAGCGCCGGCATTCACCCGCTTCATGATGAACCACTGCTGGGCAATCGAAACCACGTTGTTGACCAACCAGTAGAGCACCAGACCCGCTGGGAAAAAGAAGAAAAACACCGAGAACACCAGCGGCATGATCATCATGACCTTGGCCTGCATGGGATCGGGCGGAGGTGGGTTGAGCTTGGTCTGCAGGTACATGGTGGCCGCCATTAGCAACGGAAGGGGGCCTAGGGGCATGTTGAGGCCCGGAATCACTCCAAACAGGGCATCGGGCGCCGCCAAATCCTGTATCCACAAAATCCAAGGGGCGTTACGCATCTCGACACTGCCCAGCAACACCCAATAGAGCGCCAAAAAGACCGGGATCTGGATCACCACAGGCAGGCAGCCACCCAAAGGATTGATCTTCTCAGTCTTGTAGATCTCCATCATGGCCTGATTAAGTTTGGCTCGGTCATTGGGATATCGGTCCCGAATGGCCGAAATTCTGGGGGCTACCGCTTTCATCTTCGCCATGGACCGATAACTGGCCGCGGACAAGGGATAGAAGAGCGCCTTGATAAGGATGGTGAGCACCACAATCGACCAACCCCAGTTGTTCACAAACCGGTTGATCTGCTCGAGCAGCCAATAAATGGGTTTGGCTATAAACGTCAGCCAGCTGTAGTCCACCACCAACTCCAGACCCGGCGCCAGCTGTTCAAGCGTGCGTTGCACCTGGGGGCCGACATACAAGACAGACTCGTGGGTCTGCTGCCCACCCGGGGCCACTGAGGCCACAGCCTGAATCATTCCGGCTGCATAAAGGTTCTGGTCCACCTTGCGGGTGAAGAACTCCCGGGGCTGGTTGTTATCCAGCACATAGGCCGCTACAAAATAATGCTGCACCATACCCAGCCAGCCATCGGAGGCCTGCCGAACATGAGTGGTTTTATTTTTTTCAATGTCCGACCAGCCAATCTTTTGGAATTTGGCCTGGTCTGTGAACATGGCCGGACCGGTAAACGTGTGATAGAACGAGTTTTCTCCCGGGGGTGAGCTGTCCGAGCGCAGAAACTGCAGGTAAAGGCTTGGTGACACCGTGTCCGCCCCGGTGTTCACAATGGTGTGAGTGAGCTTGATCTGATGACCAGTTGGCGCCAGCTCAATTTTTTTAATCAACTTAAGCCCACCAGACTCCGCCACCAACACCACCGATCGATTGGGATCTTGGCCACCGGCCAAGGTCTGTCGAGAAAACAACAGGGTGTGATTGGGAAAAGGCTTGCCGGCAGCGGCCTGGCCAATAAGGCCGGTCTGTGCCTCGTACTGAGAACCGGCAGCCTGGTCAAACAACAAGACCTTGCCACCGGGGTAATTGTCCGATGGCTGGTCCAACAGGGTCGCCTTCACAAAGCGAGCACCCAGGGTATCTACCTCAAGGGCCAGATTGGCATTCCGAAGCACAATGCGCTCGGAACCGGGGACGGGTGCCTGAGCGACAATGCTAGGAGCCGATTTAACCGGGGCGGCCGATGGCACAAGGCTCTGGGTAGCTGAAGGAACCCCTGTAACGGCTGCCGATGGGGCGACTGGCGCCTGAGCAGCCTGCCCAGCTGAAGACGACGCGACGGCTGGTGATTCCACCACAGGAGGGCGAGAGGTTCGCATCCAAGACTCCCACAGCAGGAAGAGTGATGCTGCAAAGACCAAAGCCAGTACTGTGCGACGCGTATCCATATCAAAACCGTTTCAAAAAGAACAATCTAAAAACACTACTCATGAGCCAGCTGCGGGCGGCCCCTGAACTCGAGAAACTGGATCATAGCCCGAGCCACCACCTGGACGGCATCGACACAGGCGGCTGACGGTCATGCGACCACCATGCCACAGGCCATAACTTTCGAGGGCTTCATGTGCATAGTCTGAGCAGGTCGGTAGGAATCGGCAGCGCGGGCCCAACACCACTCGAATGGTCAACTGATAGGCCCGAATCAAAAACTGAGCAAACCGAATAACCGCACGGTGAAGCGCACCAAAAGTGCTCATGTCCGAGGCCCAAGCCGGTTAGATATTTTTTCAAAAGTGAGTACAAGCTCTTCTTTGTGTGCTTGTTTGAGAAGTGGGTTTGTTAAATCCACGGGCTTCTTCACCCTAACCAACAGGTCAACGGCATGACCGTCCAACACACGCCGGGCCAAAGGACGGATCCATCGCTTGAGCTGGTTTCGAGCTACCGCACGGCGAACCATGCGCTTTGGTAACACCATACCAAGGCGGGGTCCTAAAACACCTGGCACCGCCTCAATTGGTCGAACCCTGAGGTGAAAAACAAACGGCCCGACGGAAGCGACGGGCCGTTCATTTAACAAGACAGTGAAATCTTTGGGCTGGTTGAGACTCGTCAGACAGCGCACGCTGGCAGCTGGGGTTTTCCAGCAAATCTAAAATGCTAGACGGCCAGGCGCTTGCGGCCCTTGGCACGACGAGCACGAATAACAGCGCGACCACCGCGGGTCTTCATTCGAACCAAAAAGCCGTGGGTACGCTTGCGGCGAACCACCGATGGTTGATAGGTGCGTTTCATCTCATGAACTCCTTAGAGGGAACCCGAGATTTTACTCATAAATCCGCTTTTTTGTAAGGCCAGGCCCCTACCAACGCATCAGGGGGCGCTTCCTGTGGATAACTCCCGGTCTCGGGTAGAATGTCGTCATGAGTGCAAGCCCGATTTCTTCAACCCCAGAGGAGCTGCCAGCACTCGATCAACTCTGGCGAGACTGCCTCGACCACCTGGAAAAAAGTCTACCCAGCCAGCAATTCAAGACCTGGGTCGCGCCGCTGGAACTCGGGGGCTGGAACCCCTCTCTTTCCCCGATCCAGATCGATATTCTCGCCCCCAATCGTTTCAAACAAACATGGGCCCGAGAGCAGCTCACGGAGCCTCTGACCAATTGGTGGCAGGCGCGGCTTCAGCAGGCGGTAAATTTGCAAATCCTGCTAACCGCCGACACAACAACCGACTCGGCGCTGGCCAATGAAACACCATTGGCTGACCCCTCAGCCACCCGCCTGTTGGCGCAGGCTCCTCTCGACAGTACCCACTCGACACAACCACCTGGCCAAGAAACGGCCCGCCTAAACCCTGAGTGGACTTTTGACTTGTTCGTACCGGGTAAGGCCAATCAACTGGCAAGGGCTGCTGCGCTTCAGGTCGCCGACAACCCAGGATCTGGATACAACCCCTTGTTCTTATACGGTGGCGTGGGCCTTGGCAAAAGCCACTTGATTCACTCGGTCGGCAACAAAATGCTCGAGGAAAATCCAGCAGCCAAGATCCGATACATCCACGCTGAGGCTTATGTGAGCGATGTGGTTCGCGCCTATCAACGTAAATCGTTCGACGACTTAAAACGGTACTACCACTCACTGGACCTGTTGCTCATTGACGACATTCAGTTTTTTGCCGGCAAATCTAGAACCCAAGAAGAATTTTTCTACACGTTTGAAGCATTGGTAGCCGCCAAAAAGCAAATCATCATCACGAGCGACACCTATCCCTCAGAGCTCGACGGCATTGATTCCCGACTGGTCAGTCGATTTGGATCAGGCCTCACCGTTGCCATTGAGCCTCCCGAACTGGAAATGCGTGTGGCCATTTTGTTGCGCAAAGCGGAGCACGAGAATCTGGCGCTGGGCGAGGAGGAAGCCTTCTTCATCGCAAGACAACTCCGCTCTAACGTTCGAGAACTCGAGGGCGCCCTGCGCAAGGTCATTGCCTATTGCCACTTCCATCAGAAAACACCATCTATTGAAGTGGTCCGAGAAGCACTGAAAGACCTATTGTCCCTTCAAAAAACCTCTATCTCGGTCGAAAACATTCAAAAGACCGTGGCTGACTTTTACAAAATCAAAGTAGCCGACATGTACAGCAAACGCCGCCCCGCCAATATCGCCCTGCCACGACAAATTGCCATGTACCTAGCGAAGGAATTAACGCAGAAAAGCCTGCCAGACATTGGCGATCTTTTTGGGGGCCGCGACCACACCACAGTCTTGCATGCTGTTCGAAAAATTTCCGAGTCACGACAGCTCAATGCAGACCTCAACCGCGAGCTTCACCTTTTAGAGCAACAACTTCGTGGATAACCGTCTGCATAACTCTGTGAAAAACAAGCTAACAACCTGGGGACAGATTGTGCACAAGTGGCCCGCTAGTCAATTAACTGAATTGTTATCCACAGGTTTGAGACAACTTTCAGAAGATGTTCACAAGACCGCAAACGAAAAAACATAAGGTAAATGATTTACTTAGACCAGTTTCCCACACACCAGGCCGACTCTAACTACTACGACTAAGAAAGAAAAAGATGATTCTGATAAAAGCCCAAAGAGATGCCTTGCTGCGGCCCCTTCAGATGGTCAGTGGCATCGTTGAACGTCGTCATACTCTGCCAATTCTTTCAAACGTTTTAATTAAGAAGATAGGCACCAATGTCTCTTTGATTTCAACGGACATTGAAATGCAAATCACCAGCACCGTTGAAATGGGTAGTGGACCGGAAGAGAGTTCAACCACCGTTAGTGCACGAAAGTTTTTGGATATTCTTCGTGCGTTACCAAACGACAATGAGGTGGTTGTCTCGATGGCTGGGCGAAAAATGTCTATTGCCCAGGGAAAATCACGGTTTCAACTTCAGACTCTTGCAGCAGAAGAGTTCCCGACCGTTACACCAGCGCAGGCCTATCCAGCCAGTGTTTCTTTGGCACAGAAAGATTTTAAACAGCTGCTTCATCTGGTGCACTTCTCCATGGCCCAACAAGACATCCGGTACTACCTGAATGGTCTATTGCTGGTCATTGAGGCGGGTCAATTGAGAGCAGTGGCCACCGATGGTCATCGACTGGCATATGCAGCGATGACGGCCTCAGACAACATGCAAATATCTTCCGGTACCGACCGACTAGAGGTCATTGTTCCTCGCAAGGCCATCATGGAGCTTCAAAAACTCTTAACTGATGATGAACAAGGACTGCAAATTGAATTGGCCAACAACCAAGTCCGATTCCAGCTGGGCAGTATTGAACTTATTTCAAAACTGATTGAGGGTAAATTTCCTGACTACCAGCGAGTCATTCCGAAGGGGCACACCAAACACATCCTGATGAGTCGAGAAGTGTTGCTAGGCGCATTGACCAGAGCAGCCATTCTGACCACCGATAAGTTCAAGGGAGTCCGCCTGTCTCTCTCGACTGGCCTGCTCAAGATTTCAGCCACCAACGCAGAGCAAGAGGAAGCTCAAGAAGAGGTTGAGGTGGATTACACCGGCGAATCTATCGACATTGGCTTCAATGTCCAATACCTCATGGACGTTTTGGCCAATCTCAAAACAGACCAAATTCAAGTGTCTCTCCAGGACCCAAATGCCAGTGCTTTGATCACCACCCCAGGCGATGCAGAGTTTCGTTACGTTGTCATGCCCATGAGAATTTAAGGTTCCTAAACATGTTTTTTAAGCAGCGTTGTACCTTGCAGTCCGAGGAAAAAGCCGAGCCAGTGCAGGGCTATGGTGCGTCTTCTATCAAAATGCTCAAGGGCCTGGAGGCTGTTCGCAAGCGTCCTGGTATGTACATTGGTGATACCAGTGACGGCACTGGCTTACACCACATGGTCTTTGAGGTGGTTGACAACGCCATCGACGAAGCCTTGGCTGGTCATTGTGATGACATTGTCATTACCATCCATACAGATAACTCTATTTCGGTGACTGACAACGGTCGCGGCATTCCAACTGACATTCACAAAGATGACGAGCTTGGTCGCTCGGCTGCTGAAATCGTAATGACCGAGTTACATGCTGGCGGTAAGTTCGATCAAAACAGCTACAAGGTCTCTGGCGGCCTTCACGGTGTGGGCGTGTCCGTGGTGAACGCCTTATCAGACTGGTTAAGGCTTACGGTTCGTCGTAATGGTCAGGTCCATGGCATGGAATTCCGAAAAGGGGAGCGAGTAGCCCCCCTGGCGGTTATGGGGACCACCGATCGCAGGGGAACGGAGGTTCACTTTCTTCCCAGCATCGAAACCTTTGGCAAAGTTGAGTTTCACTATGAAATTCTGGCCAAGCGCCTGCGTGAACTGAGTTTTCTTAACAATGGTGTTCGAATTCGCCTAGTCGATCAGCGCGAAGGCAAAGAGGAAGACTTTGCATTTGCGGGTGGTGTGAGCGGCTTTGTTCAATACATCAACAAGAACAAAAACACGCTGCATCCAAAAATTTTCCATGCCTTGGGAGACAAGGACGGGATCTCTGTCGAAGTCGCCATGCAATGGAATGATGGCTACAACGAGCAGGTGCTCTGCTTTACCAACAACATTCCTCAGCGAGATGGCGGCACTCACCTAACTGGGCTCCGGGCCGCCATGACCCGGGTGATCAACAAATATATTGTTGACGAAGAGCTGAGCAAAAAAGCGAAAGTCGAGACAACCGGCGATGACATGCGTGAGGGTCTCACCTGCGTATTGTCGGTCAAGGTCCCAGAGCCCAAGTTCTCCTCTCAAACCAAAGACAAGCTGGTCTCTAGCGAGGTGCGCCAGCCAGTCGAAGATGTGGTGAGCAAAATGCTGGAGAGCTTTTTGCTGGAGAACCCAAATGACGCAAAGGCGATTTGTTCCAAGATTGTTGAAGCGGCTCGAGCCAGAGAGGCTGCCCGAAAAGCCCGTGAGATGACACGTCGAAAAGGGGTGCTGGACTCCTTTGGCCTGTCGGGCAAGTTGGCGGATTGCCAAGAACGAGACCCAGCCAAAGCCGAGCTTTACCTGGTGGAGGGAGACTCTGCCGGTGGATCAGCCAAACAGGGTCGAGACCGTAAATTTCAAGCCATCCTGCCTCTGAAAGGCAAGATTCTGAATGTTGAAAAAGCCAGATTCGACAAGCTGTTGGCCTCGCAAGAAATTGTGACCTTGATTCAGACCCTGGGTACGGGCATTGGCAAAGAGGATTACGACCCAAATAAACTGCGCTACCACCGCATCATCATCATGACCGATGCTGATGTGGATGGCTCCCACATTCGTACCCTGTTGCTCACTTTTTTCTACAGACAAATGCCGGAGTTGATTGAGCGTGGTCATGTCTACATTGCGCAGCCACCCCTCTATAAAATCAAACACGGCAAAGAAGAGCGTTACATCAAAAATGATGAGGACATGCAACGGGTGTTGTTAGATTTGGCCCTGAAAGACGCCGTGCTCATTGGTCCCGATCAACAGACCAATTCAGATCTTCGTGGTCTAGCCGATGCTTATCTCAAGGCGAAGACCGTCATTGATCGCGTATCCCGCGTGATTGATGATCAGGCCTTGATGGCCGTGATGAACGGCGTGGTTCTCGACCTTTCCACCAATCAGGCTGCGATGGCCTCTGCCCAACGTCTGACCGATTACATCGAGGCGCAACAGAAAAAAATGGGTGGCAAATCGCTGGATATTCGGGTTCTAGCGGAATTCGATAGTCAGTCAGAAGTCTGGCGCCTGCGAATTGAACGACTTCACCATGGCAATTTAAAACACTCCAGCATCGACCCCGACTTTCTTGCTGGTGAAGACTACCGGGCGCTTGCTGTTGCAAGCCAACAGCTCAATCAGGCCGTCAAGCCAGGCACAACGGTTCGCAGGGGAAATGGTGAGCAGGCTCGTTCGGCCCAAGTCTATGACTTCGCTGCAGCAATGAACTGGCTGTTGGCAGACGCTGAACGCGGCCTGTCCAAACAACGTTACAAAGGTCTTGGTGAGATGAATCCCGAGCAGCTCTGGGAGACCACGATGAATGTTGAATCGAGAACCCTTCTTCAAGTCAAAATTGAAGATGCGATTTCCGCTGACGGCATTTTTACCACCCTGATGGGCGAAGAGGTCGAGCCTCGTAGGATTTTTATCGAGACCAACGCCCTGCGAGTGGCCAACCTAGACGTCTAAACCCTTGGCGACGACCCTCGACAACCAGCTGGTCGTTGCCATTTCTTCGCGGGCCTTGTTCGACTTCGAGGAAGAGAACAGAGTCTTTGAACAGGCCAATGACCAGGCTTACATGGCCCTGCAATGGGAACGCCTGTCCACGCCTGCAAATCCAGGAGTCGCCTTTGGGCTCGTTCAAAAGCTTCTGGCGTTTAACTCCCCGGGTGAGCCTATTGTTGAGGTGGTGGTGTTATCCCGAAATGACCCCGTCAGTGGCCTAAGGGTCTATCACTCGGCCCAGTCTCATGGCTTGAGTATTCAGCGTGGCGTCTTTACCCGAGGACAGTCGCCCTATCGTTATCTTCGCCCACTCTCCGCCCACTTGTTTCTGTCAGCAAACGCGCAGGACGTTGATCAAGCCTTGGAGGCAGGCTTTCCAGCGGCGCATGTCTATCCTCATTCGGCCAAGGCTGGGGATCAGCATCCTCAAGAACTTCGCATAGCCTTTGATGGTGATGCCGTGTTGTTTTCCGATGAGGCTGAGCAGGTGTTTCAGGCAGAGGGTTTGGATGCCTTTGTCAGCCATGAGAAGCGACAAGCCCAGACGCCTTTACCGCCAGGGCCGTTTAAGCCACTCCTAGAGGCGCTTCATGGGCTTCGCCAGAAGTCCAGCGCGACTGGAATGAAGATTCGAACGGCATTGGTTACTGCACGATCGGCACCAGCCCACGAACGGGCCATTCGGACCTTGATGAACTGGCAAATAGAGGTTGATGAGGCTTTTTTTCTGGGCGGACTGGACAAAGGTGGATTCTTAAAAGAATTCGAGCCCGATTTCTTTTTTGATGATCAGACCAGACACTGTGACTCTGCGGCCAGAGCGGGTCCCACCGGCCACGTTCGCAGTGGCGTGGCCAATCGACTCACCCGGCCGACCTGATCCAATGAACCCATTGGACCAAGGTGGCCGACCAATCGATGGGCGTCCTGGTGAGGCCGCGCTTATTCGGCTTTTGCTTTGGCTGACGCCTTTGGTTTGCCAGACGTTTTGCTACTAGCGGTCTTACTGGTTGCCTTGGAGGTCGGCGTCTTGGGGGCGCGCTGCTCAAATTCAAAGCCAATCTTGCCCTCTGGTGTCTTGACCAGATAGGCCTTGAACTTTCGCTTGGTCCTGGCCGAGACAAAGCCATCCAGAAGGTCCGTTTTGCCGGTGGCCAACAGCTTTTGCATCTGCTCTGGTGCCACCGTCTGGGAGAGGATCATCAACCCACTTCTGAAGTCACAAGTCTTTTGTGGGCCAACACTCTTTTCACAGACATAAGAGGTGCCGTGGGGATAAACAGCGCTGCTGCATTTTGGGCAGGCCCCGAGGCTGACTTGGCCTGAAAAATCAACAGGCGTTTCATCGTCTTCCTGATTCTCGCCAAAATCGAAAGCCAGCTTGAAGTCACTGGTGATCTGCAGGCTGGCCGCAAAGGGTCGCCCCATCTTGCTACGAAAACCGTCGACGGGCCCAAACTGACGATCCCGGAGCAGCGCCTCAACCTCGGGCAGCTCAAAGGTGCGACCACCTGGGGTCTTGCCAATCGAAAAATCACAGCTGGTGCAGGCAAAACGACGGTAATTTTCTTTTACGACGCCGCCGCACTTGGGGCAGGGTACCGACAGGGTGGCGTAGTCGCCTGGTACGGTGTCCTCTGAGTAGTTCTTGGCTTGGGCGACCAGGCTGTCGGTCATGTCGGCGATTTCCTGCATAAACGCCTGACGTGACAAAGCGCCTTGCTCAATTTGTCGAAGCTTGTATTCCCATTCGCCCGTGAGTTCGGGTCGCGATAGAGACTGAATGTCCAGACCACGCAAAAGGGTCATGAGCTGAAAGGCCTTGGCGGTGGGCACCATCTCACGACCATCGCGATAGAGGTATTTTTCGGTGAGCAGGCCTTCAATGATGGCCGCCCGTGTGGCCGGTGTTCCAAGGCCTTTGCCAGCCATGGCGTCTCGAAGCTCATCATCATCGACCAGTTTGCCCGCGCTTTCCATGGCCGATAGCAGGGTTGCCTCTGAGTAACGGGCCGGTGGTTTGGTCTGCAGGGCCTCGACTTGAACATTGGCCACCAGGGGGGTTTCTCCCGCCTCTACAGCGATCAAGCCATCGTCCTCCTGAGCTGCCTCTTTGCCATAGACCGAGAGCCAACCTGGGCTGACCAGAACTTTTCCTTCGGATTTGAAACGATCCTCGCCAATGACGGACCACCTGGTGGTGTTTAGATATTGGGCAGCCGGAAAAAAGATGGCCATAAAGCGACGGCAGACCAACTCATAGAGCTTGTGCTCGGGCTCCGAGAGAGATTTGGGCAATTGACCAGTCGGAATGATGGCGAAGTGATCTGAGACTTTGCTGTTGTCGAAGATCCGCTTGTTGGGCTTGACCCAGCCCTCTTGCAGGATGGTCTGAGCCGAGGGTGCAAAGGCTTGAATGCCGGTCAAATTTTCCAGCGTGGTTTTAACCGTCGCGATGTAATCCTCGGGCAGCGCCTTGGAATCCGTTCGCGGATAGGTCAGGACCTTGTGTTTTTCGTAGAGGGCTTGGGCCAGGCCCAGGGTGTTTTTGGCCGAGAAACCAAATCGTGCATTGGCCTCTCGCTGAAGACTGGTTAGATCAAACAAGGCGGGTGCTGCCTGAGAGCTCGGCTTGCTCTCCTCTTCAATGACAGCGGTTTTTCCCTGACACCGAGCCACAATGGCCTGCGCCTGTTCCTCAGACCACAGGCGCTCTCCACGTGCATCTGGGTTGGCCTCGGATTTTTCAAAAGCTGGATCAACCCAACGCCCAGCATACTCACCCGCCCTGGCATCGAAAGTTGCGTGAACCTCAAAATAGGATTTGGCAACAAACTTTCGAATCTGTTCTTCCCGGGAGACCACGATGGACAGGGTCGGTGTCTGGACTCGCCCAACGGTGGTCAGAAAAAAACCACCCTCTTTTGAATTAAAAGCGGTCATGGCCCGGGTGCCATTGATGCCAACCAGCCAGTCAGCTTCTGATCGGCAGCGAGCGGCATCCGCCAGGGGAGCCATGTCTTCATCGGTTCGCAGGTGATCAAAGGCGTCGCGGATGGCGGCCGGCGTCATCGACTGCAGCCACAGCCGAGAGATGGGCTGCTTGGCTTTGGTGTACTGGGTAATGGTCCGAAAGATCAGTTCACCCTCTCGACCGGCGTCACAGGCGTTGATGATCCGATCAATGTCTTTTCTCTTAATGAGTCGGGCCAGGGTCTTGAGCTTTTGCTCAGACTTGGGCAGCGGACTCAGGTCGAAGTGAGGCGGAATGACCGGGAGGTGGTTAAAAGTCCACTTTCCCCGTTTGACCTCAAACTCTTCCGGCGCCTTGATCTCTAGTAGATGGCCGACTGCAGAGCCGACCACCATGTCCTCGCGTTCAAAGAAATCGTCTTTTTTTTCAAAACCGCCCAAGGCGCGCGCAATGTCCGCAGCAACGGATGGCTTTTCAGCAATGACCAGTGACTTGCTCAACAAAAGACCCCTTTTGATGGTTACGGGCCATGCGCTCTGGACGAGACCCTTTTTTAGAATAACCACAAGGACCAAGCTGCGGTCAAATCGTCTTCATTCGAACCCACAAGCCGTTGGCCTGGCGACGAGCCAGACCAGCGAGCTCTAGCATCAACAGTCCGGCCATGGCGTTGGCCTCGGACAAGCCGCTGCGGCAGGCCAGGACACTGACTGCCTGTCCATCCATCTGTAACAAGGGCCAGAGCTGTTGACCCCGCGGGTCCTCGCAGCCGGCCAGACTCAGTTGCTCCCCCCGATGGCTGGTCTGGGGCGTCGAGGGGGCCTGGGAGCGAGAGTGACCTTGTCGCCTTTGGGACAGCACTGGTGCGATCAGCCCCAGGTCACTTAGAAGTTCTTCCGGCGACTGGACCAGCCCCGCCCCCTGACGAATCATTTGGTGGCCGCCCCCGTGCAAGCCAGAGTGAACCGAGCCGGGCACAACAAAGACATCTCGGCCCAAGGCGACGGCCGACAGGGCAGTCGTCAGCGCACCACTGCCCTCGGCCGCTTCAATCAGGCAGATGGCTCGGCTGAGCAGGGCGATGATGCGGTTGCGGTGAAGAAACTGAAAGGGTTGGGGCGGCGTGCCAGGTGGGTATTCCGAGACCAACAAACCCCCCTCGTCCAGGATGGACTGAGCCAGTTGCCGATGCTGACTCGGATAGACCTGGTCTAGACCGTGCGCCAACACGGCAATGGTGCTGGCTTTGGATTGGGCCAAGGCGCCTCGGTGGGCGGCCCCGTCGATGCCGATGGCCAGGCCACTCACAATGGTTAAACCTTGGGCGACCAGTGTTTTGGCGAACCATTGAGCATCTGCCAGGCCCTGTTGGCTGGCCCGACGAGACCCCACCAAGCCGATGGCGGGTTTATGGATAAGGTCGGCGTTGCCTTTGAGGTAGAGGCGCTCAACGGCCGGTGAGGTTTCTTGGGCATAACGCGGTAGGTTGTCTTTGTCGATCGTGACAACCTCGTGGGGTTTTGGCTGGAGCAGACTTGGCATGGCAGGTGCAAGCGGAGACAATAGACTTTTGGATGTGCAATCCAATGGGGCCGTTGGCAGTCTAGGGGTCTCATTGGGCTTGTAGTCCCAGACAGATGACCGACAGTTATGGCCAAACTCAACATCCTTCATTACCCTGACGCCCGTTTACGGACGGTGGCCAAGCCCATTGCGGTCGTGGATGACCGGATTCGACAGTTGGCCAAAGACATGGCGGAGACGATGTACGACGCCCCCGGGATCGGTCTGGCGGCTACCCAGGTCAACGTTCACGAGCGAATCATTGTGGTGGACGTCTCCGACGATCAGTCCGATTTGCGTGTTTTGATCAACCCCAGCGTCACGAAGCTAGATGACCAGACCAAGGTCTATCAAGAGGGCTGTCTGTCGGTTCCAGGCATTTACGATGAGGTTGAACGACCAGACCGCGTCTTGGTTCAGGCGCTCAACCTGCAGGGTGAGCCCATTCGGTTTGAGGCTGATGGTCTGCTATCGGTCTGTATTCAGCACGAGATTGATCACCTAGATGGCAAAGTGTTTGTTGACTACCTCTCTAGACTGAAACAGGGTCGCATTCAGACCAAGCTTCAAAAAGAAGCGCGGCAAAAGGCCGTCCTCTAATTTTCATGCGCATCGCTTTTGCTGGTACGCCAGACTTCGCGGCGGGGCATCTGTCTGCTCTGATTCGGGCGGCCCATGATCATCCCGAGAGTCGGCTGACCATTGCCGGTGTGCTTACACAGCCGGACCGGGCAGCTGGCCGTGGGCTTGTGTTGACCCCCTCACCAGTCAAATCAGTGGCGCAGGCGGCCGGAATCCCCGTGTTGACGCCCCACAGCCTGCGGGCCGACCGACCAGACGGTCTTCAGGCTCAGCAGTGGCTGGCGGGCCTGGATCTGGATTGGCTGGTGGTGGTGGCCTATGGCCAATTGCTGCCAAAGGCGGTGTTGGATATTCCTCGCCATGGGTGCCTGAATGTCCATGCCTCGGACCTGCCGCGTTGGCGTGGTGCGGCCCCTATTCAGCGAGCCATCGAGGCGGGCGACCAACAGACTGCGATTTGCTTGATGCAAATGGAGGAAGGTTTGGACACCGGCCCGGTCTGGGGTCGGTGCCCGGTCGACATCCTGCCAACCGACACGGGTCAGAGCCTGCACGACCGTTTGATGGCTTCGGGCGCCGAGCAGTTGGTCAGCTTTTTCTGTCGGCCCGACGACCGTCCCACTCGGCCTCAACCCCAATCAGATCAAGGGGTGACCTATGCCAAAAAAATTCTAGCGGCAGATCGTCAGATCGATTTATCACGATCGGCTCAAGATCTGGTCAACCAGATCAGGGCTTTGGAGCCCGCGCCCGCTGCTCAATTGCCTTTTGAGGGACAGTGGGTGAAGTGTGGTCAGGCAACCCTCCTGCAGCCTGCCGGTCAGTGGGGCGAACCTGGTGAAGTGGTTCATTGGCCTTCGCCAGGGAGTCCTTACCTAGGATTGGCCTGCGGTCAGGGTGTGCTCGGTTTGGGTTGGCTTCACCGACCAGGGGGTAAGCGGCTCTCAGCGGCGGAGTTTGCCAAAGGCTGTGGTCAGAAAACCAGCGGAACCCTCGGCCGATCTGACCGGTCTTAGCCTCGGATACTAGAAAGGGACCGTAGACATGTTCAACTGGATTAAAACCTCTCTCTTGATGGCAGCGATTGTGGCCTTGTTCGGCCTGGTGGGCGCCTGGTTGGGTGGTTCATCAGGAATGCTCTTGGCCCTTATGTTCGCCCTCTTGATGAATGTGGGTGCTTACTGGTTCTCTGACAAGCTCGTACTGAAAATGTACAACGCGGTTGAAGTGGACGACGCTACTGCGCCCGAGTTCTATGGCATGGTTCGTGAGCTGGCGCAACGCGCCGAGCTGCCCATGCCCAGGGTCTACATCATTCAGGAAGACGCCCCCAATGCATTTGCCACCGGCCGAAATCCCGAACATGCTGCTGTGGCTGCCACCACGGGACTCTTGCAACTGCTCAGTGCCCGGGAGACCCGTGGCGTCATGGCGCATGAGTTGGCCCACGTCAAGCATCGCGACATTTTGATCTCGACCATCTCAGCCACGATGGCCGGTGCCATTTCTGCGTTGGCCAACTTTGCCATGTTTTTTGGTGGGCGCGACAGTGAGGGTCGGCCGGCCAACCCGGTGGTCTCCATTTTGGTCATGATCCTGGCGCCTTTGGCGGCCAGCCTGATTCAGATGGCCATCTCCCGAGCCCGTGAGTTCGAGGCTGACCGGGGCGGCGCCGAGATAGCGGGCGATGCGGAGTCTTTGGCCCTAGCCCTTCAGAAGATTGATCATTACGCGCGGGGCATTCCTTTTGCTGCTGCGGAGGCTCACCCCGAGACTGCGCAGATGATGATCATGAACCCGTTGTCTGGCAGTGGCATTGCCGGTCTTTTTTCCACCCATCCCTCGACAGAGGAACGGGTGAACCGGCTGCGGCATTTGGCTGCTCAGATGCGTGCCTAGCTCTGCCCCCGGGCCTGCGGCTCGTCGCCAGCCACCGCTCTGGCGCCTGCTTCGACAGGCTTCGACGGCCCTAGAGCAGAGGCTCGTTTCCTCAGGCCTTAGCCGGCCGGATTTGCCCGCCGCCGCAGAGGACCTGCTGTATGCGGGCATGCGCGCTTGGGGCCTTACCCAGGTGCGCCTGCACCGCCTGACGCATCGCCGACCCAGCGAACCAGTCTGCTGTTTGTTGTCGGTGGCCTTTGGTGCCTTGCGGCGTCGTTATCGAGAGGATGCCGTCTTGGTGGACCAAACCGTTCGGGCCGCTCGCGACCTTGGCGGTGAGCCGACCGCCCGATTTGTCAATGGTCTGCTTCGGGGGGTCCTGCGAGACCCCACCGCGGCCTCTGTGGATGAGCAGCAAGACATGGCGCGCTTTAACGCACCGCCCTGGTGGACGGCGCACTTGCGGGCCCAATTTGATGAAGCGACTTTGGCACAGCTGGCCCACGCACAGCAGTCGCCTCCACCGTTTTGTCTGCGATACCTTGATGGGCGTGAGCCGGCCGCGGTTTACAGCAGACCCATCAGTGATCTGGTGGGGCACCCCGATTGGCAGGCGGGGCGGGTGCGGGTGCAGGATTGGTCTGCTCAGGCTCTAGACGGGCTTTTGCCCCTCAAGCCAGGTCAGACCATTCTCGATGCTTGTGCGGCTCCTGGAGGCAAAAGCATCCTGATGGCTGCTCAGCAGGCGGTTAACATCTGGGCCGTCGATGTGTCTGCTTACCGCTTGGATCGCATGCGCCGGGAACTGGACCGGGTAGCCGGTTTCCTAAAAGGCACGGTGCGGACGGTTCAGGCTGATCTGTCCAGGCCCTGGGAGCAGCAAGCGCTACCCGCCGATCTGCCTCAGGCCTTTGACCACATCGTTCTGGATGCTCCCTGCTCGGCCTCCGGGGTGGCTCGCCGTCATCCAGATGGCCCTTGGCGCAGAGACCCGCAGCAACTTGAACAGACCGTGGCCTTGCAGGCGAGCCTTCTGGACGCCCTGTGGCCTCGATTAAAACCGAACGGCCAACTGGTCTACGTAACGTGTTCGGTCTTTGAATCCGAAAACCAGCAACAGGTCGAGGCCTTCCTGAGGCGCCATCCGGATGCCGCAAGGCTGTCTGCGCCGGGCCTAATGCTACCCTTTGCCAAACAGGAGGAAGATGGCCTCTGGGTTGGACAAGATGGGTTTTTCTATGCGCGGTTTGAAAAAACACACACTCACTAAAAACTGCTGGGCGTCATGAAGCAAAAATCCTTTGCTCAAGGCCTCGCTCGACTCAGCTGGGTGCTGGCCTTGGTCTGGCCCCTTACGGCCTGGCCCCCTAAGGTCTGGTCTCAGGGCAACGAGTCAGCCAGCCAGCCCGCACCCGTTGCCACCATGACCGTTCAACAGCCCAGTCTCAGCGGACAGGCTGGCGGTTCTCAGGTCTTGGCTGGTCAGGTCAGTGTATCGCTCAGTCCCGTGTTGGTGCAGGCCATTGAGCGAGGGGTGACCCTCACTTTCTTGTCAGAGTTCAAGATGTACAAGCCGCGTTGGTGGTGGTTTGTCGATGAAGAAGTTGGTTTGGTTGTTCGTCATGCTCGACTGACTTTTCATCCCCTGACTCGGCAATTTAGGGTGAGCGTGGATGGTTCCAAGCCACAGGCTTTTACGGATTTGACCGAGGCGCTGAAAGCCTGTTTGGCAGTGAATGGCTGGACGGTGCTGCAGGCGCCCATGGCTCCCGGACATTACGCCCAGATTCGACTCTCTCTGGATACCAGCGCCTTGCCCAAGGCCCTGCATGTCACGGCCCTCACCAATGAGAGCTGGGCCTTGTCGACGGGCTGGGTTGGGGTGGTGACACCTTGAGTTTCACCCTTCGACTCTCATTGGCGCTGGTCTTTGCCCTCGGGGGGGTCATCCTTGCGCTGTTGTCCATGGCGTCCGGAGCAGAGAGTCGTTTAGATCGTTACTACCCCTATCTGTTGGGCGCCAACTTTGTATTGGCTGTGGCCATGGCAATCCTGACGTTGTTGATTGTCTTGCGAACCTACAAGCGTTATCGACAGCGAGTATTTGGCTCGCGATTGATGGTTCGGCTGGCCTTGGCTTTTACCTTGATGGGCATCGTCCCGGTTACTTTGGTCTCGTTGGTCTCGGTGCAGTTCTTGTCCCGATCCATCGACAGCTGGTTCTCTCAGAGTGTCGATGGTGCGCTGGAGTCCGGCGCAGCCTTGGGGCGGGCCACCCTGGAGGCCATTCAGATTGAATCGGTGACCCAGGCACGACGGTTGGCCTTGGCTCTAGAGTCTGTACCTGATCAGAATCTAACCGAGGCCATTGAGACTTTGACCGAGGGGCGTGATGGCCTGGAAGTTTTGATTCTGAATGCCAAAGGCAGGGTCTTGGCCATTCGAAGCGCCTCTTTGTTTAGGCTGGTGCCTGACATGCCATCGGCCGAGGCTCTGAACAGAGCCCGGGCCACGCGCCAGTTTGTGATTGTGGAGCCCAGACCAGATGGACAGCAATGGGCGCTGCAGGCGCGCGCATTGGTGATGTCGGTTCGCTCGGGTCCGTCAGCCGATCAGGTTCGGTTTGTCCAGTGGCTTGAGCCGGTGCCGGATGCCTTGGCCCGCAACATCGATGCCCTCAACCTTGGTTACAGCGACTATCGGCAGTTGGTCTTGGGCAAGCAGGGCATTCGCAAAATTTATGGCGTCACGTTGAGCCTGGCCTTACTGCTGGCCGTCTTCGGCGCTCTGTCGGCTGCTGTCCTGTTAAGCGCCTGGCTGGCCGGTCCCCTGCGATCATTGGAGCGAGCGACCAAGGCCGTGGCGGTCGGTGACTACCCCCAGCTCAAAGAAGACGCAGCCGACCACGAGCTCAATGACCTCTTGAAGTCGTTTAACGACATGACACGTCAGCTTCAAGAGGCCAAGCAATTGGCCTTTGAGAGTCAGCAAAAGCGTGAGGCTTCTATGCAGTTTCTGGAACAGGTGCTCTCGCACCTGTCAGCAGGTGTGATGGTGTTTGACCAGAACTGGCAGTTGCGTCAATTCAACCCAGGGGCCAGCCGCATCCTTGGAGAAGACCTCCGAACTCGAATTGGTCAGCCTCTGGCGCAGATTCCGTTATTCGCTGACGTGGCCTCTGAGATTGAGCAGGCCCTGCTCAACGAGGCTGAGGACCAGCGTCAGATCGAGGCCCAGCAAGTCTCTGGTCAGGTGGTCTCTCTGGTGGCCAATACCTCTCGACTACCGACCTTGGTCCAGGGTCAACCATCCTCCCATGTGCTGGTCTTCGATGACATCAGCACTCTGCTCTCGGCCCAGCGTGCCAAGACTTGGTCTGACATGGCCCGTCGTCTGGCTCACGAAATCAAGAACCCCTTAACGCCCATTCAGCTCTCGGCCGAACGCCTACAACGACGCCTGACGGGCAAGCTTGAGACCACCGACCAAGAGCTTTTGGAAAAGTCCTGCGACACCATCGTTGACCAGGTGGCGGGCCTCAAGGCCATGGTGGATGAGTTTCGAAATTATGCTCGGCTACCGATGGCCAAGCCTGAGGCTCTGGAATTGGGTGGGCTGGTGGCCGAGATCATGACGCTCTACGCCACGGATGCTCGAGTACAGGCCGAGCTATCGGATGCCGCCTGTTGGGTCTGGGCCGATCGGGGTCAGTTGATTCAGGTGATTCATAACCTGGTTCAGAATGCACAGGATGCGGTGGCAGACCAGACGAATGGCTTGGTGACCTTAACCACGTTTATTCGCGCAACCGATGGCAGTGGGCCAGAGGTGGTCCTGAGGGTTGACGACAACGGCCCAGGGATCCCGCCGGAGATGATGAGTCGGGTTTTTGAGCCCTACGTCACCAGCAAGGCCAAGGGCAGTGGCCTCGGTCTGGCGATCGTGAAAAAAATCGCCGAGGAAAATCGGGCACGTATCAGCCTGGAGACGAGGCGCGACGCAGATCAGAGCGTACTCGGCGCTCGTGCAGAACTTTCATTTGCGCAATGGCTTCCGAAGGCAGAAAATCTAACCCATGGCTGATATTTTGATTGTTGACGACGAGCTTGGTATTCGAGAGCTCTTGTCCGAGGTACTCGAGGATGAGGGGCACAGCATTACCCTTGCCGAGAACGCAAACCAGGCTCGGGCCGCCCGAGCTGGTGGTCAACACGACCTGATTCTTCTCGACATCTGGATGCCCGATACCGACGGGGTCACCCTTCTGAAGGAATGGAACGCAGCCGGGAGCCTCACCATGCCGGTGGTCATGATGTCTGGTCATGCAACCATCGATACGGCGGTGGAGGCGACCCGAATTGGCGCCTTCGATTTTCTTGAAAAACCCATTGCGCTGGCCAAACTCCTAAAGACGGTTCAAGCGGCCTTGGCGCGCGCCCAGGCCCAGAAGGCCTGGCGTGCCGCGGTTGCTCAAGCCCAGGCCCAGACCGCACCAGCGGTGGTCGAGGCCCTGCCAGCGCCGGATCCGCTCGAGCTGGCTCGAGAGGCGCTAGCCCAGGTCGATTTGGATCAGCCCCTGCGAGAGGCCCGTGAGGCGTTCGAGCGCATTTATCTGGAATATCAACTCGAAAAAGAAGGCGGTAGCATGACCAAGTTGGCCGAGCGCTCGGGGCTTGAACGCACCCATCTCTATCGCAAGATTCGGCAGTTGGGCATGGAGCCGCAAAAGCAGAGCTCTCGCAAGGCGGTGGCGTGAGAATACTCATTCTGGGGGCTGGCCGTGTCGGCGCGGGCCTGGCCGAAATGTTGGTCTTGGAGCGAAACGACATCACGGTGGTCGACACCGATGCCAGCCTGCTGTCCGACCTTCAGGAGCGGTTTGATCTGCGAACAGTGGTGGGCTCGGCCACCAGCATGACCACGCTCGAGACGGCCGGCATCCAGGACGCAGACATTCTGATTGCGGTGACCGCCAGCGACGAAATCAACCTGGTCGCCTGTCAACTCGGACACCGTCGGTACAACGTCCCCCAACGAATCGCCCGAGTGCGGTCTTCTCAGTGGACCCAGCACCCAGATATTCTGGGAGACGATGGGTTTGGGGTGAGTGTGGCGATTAGCCCAGAGGGCACCATCACCGAGTACCTGACCAAGATCATTGAGATTCCAGAGGCTCTGCAGGTCTTGGAATTTGCCAAGGGACGGGTCAGCCTGCTGGCGGTCCGGGCCAATGCGGGCAGTCCCCTGGTCTCTCATCCCATCAAAGACCTCAAGCAGCACCTGCCAGCAGTCGATTCAAGGGTGGTGGCCATCTTCAGAGATGGCCGGGCCATTCTGCCAACCGGTGAGACCTTGATTGAACCCGGTGATGAGGTTTTTTTCCTGGCGGCTTCTGAGCACATTCGGATCGTGACCCAAGAGCTTCGCGAGATGGACCGGCCGGTTCGGCGGGTCATGATGGTTGGTGGCGGTAACATTGGCCTTCGTCTGGCCCATGCGGTGGGCGATGACATCACGCCCAAGATCATCGAGGGCAATCGTCAGCGGTGTGAGCGGTTGGCCCAGGAGCTCAATGGCAAGGCCTTGGTGCTGCATGGTGATGCAACCGACGAAGACCTGTTGATCGAAGAGAACGTCGCCAACATGGATCTGTTTTTGGCGCTGACCAACGATGATGAGAACAACATCATGTCGGCCCTCCTGGCCAAGCGCCTTGGAGCCCGTCGTGTGTTGGCCTTGATCAACCGCAAGGCCTACGCTGAGCTCATGGAGGGCAGCCAAATTGACATTGCGGTCACGCCGTCTCACATCACGCTGGGTGAGCTGCTCAAGTTCGTTCGCCGAGGCGATGTGGCGGCCGTTCACAGCCTGCGGCGCGGCGCGGCGGAGGCGCTTGAGATCATCGCCCATGGGGATGCCAAGACCTCCAAGGTCGTTGGTCGGACCATTGAGGATCTGAAGCTTCCAAACGGCGTTATGGTTGGTGCCCTGCTTCGTGGAGAGGGTGAGCAGGCCGAGGTGCTCATGGCCCACCACGATGTGGTGATTGAGTCAGAGGACCACCTCATTGTCTTTGTGACCAACAGCAAACTCATTCCCAAGGTGGAAAAGCTCTTTCAGGTGTCTGCCGGGTTCTTCTAACCCCCAAAGCGCCTAACGGCCCGACTGATTCGCGTCGACACCCCGATGAGAATGACGTTTGGGCTCGTGAACCAGGGACTGAAACACCAAGGTCATGGCGATCCAACCCCCCAAAAAGGCAAAGGCCCAACTGTAGGCCTGGGCTGGATACTGACGAACCCCCGCCTCCATTTGCCCGGTCCAGAATGCATCCAGAATGGCGCCAAAGACTGGTGGCAGGCCAATGCTGCCCACCATGACGGACAGATTGACCAGGGCCACAATGGTGCCGGTCCTCTGCCCATGCACCAAATCTTTGGCAAACACAAAAGACAGCACCATGGACCCAGCCGCAAAACTCAGCAGCCACAAGACGGCCACGGTGGCATAAAGAGAGAATTGCAAAACGCCGGTGGCGAGGATGCCGAACCCCAATGCAGTGAGCGTGGAGCCAATCAGCATGGGCTGCTTGCGTCGCTCAATGCGATCTGAGTACTGACCAAAAAACACGCCACCCGCCGAGAAGCCAACGATCATCAGTGAGCTGTAGATGGTGGCCGTCGCTGGTGGCAGGCTGAACTGACTGGTGAGATAGGGCACGCTCCATAGCCAGGCCATGGCCGCCATGCTGCCGGTTACACCGACCTGTCCCAGGCACAGCAGGCTGAGGTCACGCCAGGGTCTTTTGAGAGGCTGATCGCTCTGGGGCGTCGGATGGGCATAGTTGGCGTAGCCCATCTGCTCCGGTTCGTCTCTCAGCCACCAATAGAGGGTCAACGCCAGAATCAGGGCCACCAGAGCACTGCCCACGATGACCTCTCGCCAGCCGAAGGCGTCGGACAACAGCCGAAGGGGCAGACCAGAGAGCACACCACCCAGGCCACCAACCGCCAGAGACAGACC
>JBMSJG010000003.1:0-22603 GCA_049418645.1 Burkholderiaceae bacterium
GGCGGCCGTACCGTGGGCGCCGGCGTCGTCGCAAAAGTACTGGATTAATAGCGACCAAGCGGCTGACGAATCCCGACGTCAGCCGTTGCAACCCTGAATCGGGCTTTGTTCTTTATTCGTTCTTTTTTGGAGTGAGCCATGCAGCAAAAAATTCGCATTCGCCTCAAGGCTTTCGATTACAAACTGATCGATCAGTCTGCTCTCGAAATCGTGGAAACAGCCAAGCGCACCGGTGCTGTCGTGCGCGGTCCGGTTCCCCTGCCCACCCGCTTTCGTCGTTTCGATATTCTGCGCAGTCCGCACGTCAACAAGACGTCTCGCGATCAGTTTGAGTTGCGGACTCACCAGCGCCTGATGGACATCGTGGACCCAACCGAGAAGACGGTTGATGCCCTGATGAAGCTGGATCTGCCAGCCGGCGTCGACGTGGAAATCAAGCTGCAGTAGGGCACTTGCAACAAACCTGAAATAGATTTATAATTGAGGGCTTTTCTGGTAGCTACGTAGTGCCAGAGACCTATTTTTAACAGCCCTGGCCAATCGTAGCCAGGATCGGAGAAGAAGATGAGCCTTGGACTACTCGGTCGCAAGGTTGGTATGACCCGCATCTTCACGGAAGACGGCGACACTGTTCCCGTTACCGTGATTGACGTGTCAGACAACCGTGTCACCCAACTCAAGTCTAACGAGACAGACGGCTATTGCGCCGTCCAGGTTGCCTACGGCACCAAGCGGGCCTCCCGTGTCACCAAGCCAGCCGCAGGGCATTTTGCCAAGGCTGGCGTTGAGGCAGGTGAAATTCTGCGGGAATTCCCAGTGTCTGCGGACCAGCTTGCCAATTTGGCGGCCGGGCAGACCCTGTCGGTGGATCTCTTTGCCGCAGGCCAAAAGGTCGACGTCACCGGTACCACCCAGGGTAAAGGCTTTACCGGCACCATCAAGCGCCACAACTTCGGTTCCCAGCGTGCCTCTCACGGTAACTCCCGTTCGCACAACGTTCCTGGCTCCATTGGTATGGCTCAGGACCCCGGTCGCGTCTTCCCTGGTAAACGTATGCCGGGTCATGACGGTCACGTTCGTCGCACGGTCCAAAATCTCGAGGTGGCCCGGGTTGACGTTGACCGTCAGCTGGTCCTGATCAAGGGTGCAGTCCCTGGTTCAAAGGGCGGCCATCTCATCATTCGTCCCGCCGTTCGCGCGGGCGCACAGTCATAAGGGGCGCGGACATGGAACTCACGCTCTTAAACGACGCTGGTCAGGCGGCCGGAACCGTTCAGGCTACAGACGTCGTCTTCAATCGGGATTTCAACGAACCCCTGATTCACCAGGTGGTTGTGGCCTACCAGGCCAATGCTCGCAGTGGTAACCGCAAGCAGAAAGACCGTTCCGAAATCAACAAATCCACCCGCAAGCCCTGGCGCCAAAAAGGCACCGGTCGCGCCCGTGTGGGCCGTGCTTCCAGCCCACTGTGGCGTGGCGGTGGCAAGGTGTTCCCCAATTCGCCCGACGAGAACTTCAGCCACAAGGTCAATAAGAAAATGTACCGCGCCGGCGTGCGGGCCATTCTCTCTCAGCTGGCTCGTGAAGGCCGACTGGCCATCGTGGAGAAGTTCGAGGTCGATGCTCCCAAGACCAAGCTGGTGGCTGACAAGCTCAAGCAGATGGGGATGGAGTCGGTCTTGTTGATCACAGACAACCTGGACGAGTCTCTCTACCTGGCTTCTCGCAACCTGCAGAGCATTGCAGTGCTCGAGCCGGAGGCTGCAGATCCGGTTTCACTGGTTTATTTCGACAAGGTTCTAATGACCCGTGCCGCTCTGGCCCGTTTTGAGGAGATGCTGTCATGAATCAAGAGCGTCTGCTTAAGGTCCTGCTGTCGCCGATCATCTCTGAAAAGAGCACTCAGATTGGTGAGCAGAACAACCAAGTGGCCTTCCGGGTGACCCCCGACGCCACCAAGCCTGAGATCAAGGCAGCAGTTGAGCTGCTTTTCAAGGTGCGCGTGGCTGAGGTGAAGGTCCTGAACGTCAAAGGCAAGGCCAAGCGCCATGGCAAGACGTCCGGTCGTCGTCGGGACACGCGCAAAGCCTACGTCTGCCTGGCTGAGGGTCAAGAAATCAACTTCGGTGGGGAGGCTGCTTAACCATGCCTATCGTCAAACTCAAACCAACCTCTGCTGGTCAGCGGGCCGTCGTCAAGGTGGTGCACCCCCACCTCTACAAAGGCCGACCACTGGATTCCCTAACAGAATCCCAGTCCAAGACCGCGGGCCGTAACAACAATGGCCGCATCACCACACGTCACCGTGGTGGTGGCCACAAGCAGCAGTACCGAATCATCGACTTTCGTCGCGACAAGGATGGGATTGCTGCCAAGGTTGAGCGCATTGAATATGACCCAAATCGCAGCGCCCACATTGCCCTGCTCTGCTACGCGGATGGAGAGCGTCGTTACATCATTGCGCCCAAGGGGATCGAAGTTGGCACTGAGCTGATGAGTGGCTCAGAGGCGCCCATCAAGCCGGGTAACACCCTGCCTATTCGCAACATTCCCGTTGGTTCCACCATCCACTGTGTGGAACTCTTGCCGGGCAAGGGTGCACAGATCGTACGCGCGGCTGGCGGTAGTGCCCAGTTGCTGGCCAGAGAGGGTACCTACGCTCAGGTCCGTCTGCGCTCCGGTGAGATCCGTCGCGTGCACATCGAGTGCCGTGCAACGCTGGGTGAGGTCAGCAACACCGAAAACAACCTGCGCCAGCTCGGTAAGGCCGGTGCTACGCGTTGGCGCGGTGTCCGCCCAACGGTTCGTGGTGTGGCCATGAACCCGATCGATCACCCGCATGGCGGTGGTGAGGGTCGAACGGGTGAGGCCCGTGAGCCGGTGAGCCCGTGGGGTACGCCAACCAAGGGTTACAAGACACGTCGAAACAAACGCACCAATTCCATGATTGTGACCAGCCGTCACAAGCGGAAATAAGGTTAGAGGGAACTAGCACATGGCACGTTCAGCAAAAAAAGGCCCCTTCGTTGACGATCATCTCTACAAAAAAGTTGAGATCACCGTTGAGTCGAAGGACAAGCGTCCCATCAAAACCTGGTCGCGTCGCTCGACCATCCTGCCCGAGTTTGTCGGCCTGACCATCGCCGTTCACAACGGCCGCCAGCATGTACCGGTCTATGTAACCGACAACATGGTGGGTCATAAGCTCGGCGAATTTGCCCTCACCCGTACCTTCAAGGGGCACGCGGCTGACAAGAAGGCCGTTAAGAAGTAAGCCAGGCCTCTGACATCGGACCAAGGAAATAGACATGGAAACTTCAGCAAAACTCAGAGGCGTACGTCTTTCGGCCCAAAAGGGCCGATTGGTCGCAGACCTCATTCGCGGCAAGCCGGTTGAGCAGGCTCTCAACACCTTGACCTACACGCCCAAGAAGGCCGCAGTCATCGTCAAAAAAGTGCTCGAGTCAGCAATTGCGAACGCTGAGCACAATGACGGCGCTGACATTGACGAGCTCAAGGTCAAGACCATTACGGTTGAGCGCGGTACCAAGCTGCGTCGATTCTCCGCTCGTGCCAAGGGCCGCGGCGTCCGGATCGAAAAGCCAACCTGCCATATCAGCATCACCGTCGGAAACTAAGGAAGAGCGATGGGACAAAAAGTTCACCCCACAGGATTTCGCCTCGCGGTCTCGCGTAACTGGTCATCACGTTGGTTTGCCAATCCTCGCGATTTCGGCAAGATGCTCAACGAAGACATCAAGGTTCGCGACTTCCTCAAGCGCAAGTTAAAGAGCGCTGCTGTCGGTCGTGTCTTGATCGAGCGCCCGGCCAAGAACGCCAAGATCACCATTTTTAGTGCTCGCCCCGGCGTTGTGATTGGAAAAAAAGGCGAAGACATCGAGGCACTCAAGACCCAGCTGTCCGCCATGATGGGCGTGCCAGTTCACGTCAACATTGAGGAAATCCGCAAGCCCGAGGTCGACGCTCAGCTGATTGCCGAAAGCATCACCCAGCAGTTGGAAAAGCGCATCATGTTCCGTCGGGCCATGAAACGTGCCATGCAAAATGCGATGCGCCTGGGCGCGCAGGGCATCAAGATCATGAGCTCCGGCCGACTCAATGGAGCAGAGATTGCCCGTACCGAGTGGTATCGCGAAGGTCGCGTTCCCCTTCATACCTTGCGCGCAGACATCGATTACGGCTTTGCCGAAGCCGTAACAACCTACGGCATCATTGGCGTCAAAGTTTGGGTTTACAAGGGCGACACACTGGGTCGTGGCGATGCGCCCGCGGTTGCGGTTCAAGAACCCACGGCTGCCGAACCCGAGAAAAAGCCGCGTCGTGCCCCAGCCAAACGGACCAAGCCCGAAGGCGAGGCGGCCGCCGAGGCCAAGCCGGCCGTCAAGCGTGTTCGTAAAGTCACTGCAGCGGCCGCCGAAGGCGACCAGTCTGCATCCTCATAGTCAAAGGCGGATTTATCATGCTGCAACCTGCACGTCGCAAATACCGGAAAGAACAGAAAGGCCGTAACACTGGCTTGGCGACCCGTGGAACTGCTGTCTCGTTTGGCGAGTACGGCTTAAAAGCCACGGCTCGTGGTCGACTGACCTCACGCCAGATTGAGGCTGCCCGTCGGGCGATGACCCGTCACATCAAACGTGGCGGTCGAATTTGGATCCGTATTTTTCCGGACAAACCCATTTCCAAGAAGCCTGCTGAGGTTCGCATGGGCAACGGCAAGGGCAACATCGAGTACTACGTCGCAGAGATCCAGCCCGGCAAGGTGCTCTACGAGATGGACGGGGTCGACGAGATTCTGGCCCGTGAAGCGTTCCGCCTGGCCGCGGCAAAACTGCCCCTGTCTACCACCTTTGTGGTCCGTCAGGTTGGCCGCTAGTTAAAAAAGGATCAGAGATGAAAGCATCCGAATTACGTGCCAAGTCTGAGACCGAACTCACCACTGAGCTCGAGTCCCTGCTTCGCGCCCATTTCAACCTGCGCATGCAGCACGGCACCCAGCAGCTCGCCAATACCGCCCAGCTTGGTGCGGTTAAGCGTGACATTGCCCGGGTCAAGACGCTCATTCGTGAAAGGAAGACCGCATGAGCCAGAACCAATCCCTGACCCGGACCCTGGTGGGACGTGTCGTTAGCGACAAAATGCAAAAGACGGTGACCGTTTTGGTCGAGCGTCGTATCCAGCACCCCGTTTATGGCAAGTTCATCGGTCAGTCCAAGAAGTATCACGCGCACATTGAGCTCGACGGCGTCGGCATGGGTGATACGGTCGAGATCGCGGAGACCCGCCCTATATCCAAGACCAAATCCTGGAGGGTGACCAAGTTGGTTTCCAAGGCGGTGGTGGTCTAAGTTTTTGAAAGGCCTTGCAGGCTCTCGGTCTTTGTTGTATGATCGAGGGCTTTCTTGGCGCAGTACCCATCTTCTCCAACGCCTAGACACCAGGCGGCCTTTGCCGACAGGTGTCCGGATCGACGGGGCCCAATACTGCTGACGCTTGTTTGTCAGCAAGTTGGGGAGCAGGTTTCCAAATTGTTGTGTAGTCCGTTTATTGGGAATGACGAATCATGATTCAGATGCAATCGCGTCTGGACGTGGCCGATAACACCGGGGCCCGTTCAGTCATGTGTATCAAAGTCCTTGGTGGATCCAAGCGCCGCTATGCCGGTATTGGAGACATCATCAAGGTCTCTATCAAAGATGCCGCCCCTCGTGGTCGGGTCAAGAAGGGTGAGATCTACAACGCGGTTGTAGTTCGCACCGCTAAGGGTGTGCGTCGCCCTGACGGATCACTCGTCAAGTTTGACGGCAATGCAGCCGTCTTGTTGAACACCAAACTAGAGCCCATCGGTACCCGTATTTTTGGCCCGGTGACGCGTGAACTGCGAAGCGAGAAATTCATGAAGATTGTCTCGCTCGCGCCCGAAGTGATTTAAGCAGTCGAAAAAGAGATTCAAGAGGCGGATCCAATATGAACAAGATTCGAAAAGGTGACGAGGTCATCGTCATCACAGGTCGGGACAAGGGCAAGCGCGGTCTTGTTCTGCGTCGCGTTGACGAACAATACCTGGTGGTCGAGGGTGTCAATCTGGCCAAGAAGCATCAGCGGCCCAATCCCATGAAGGGTGACCAGGGTGGCATCGTCGACAAGGCCATGCCCATAGATCAGTCCAACGTTGCCATCTACAACCCCAAGACCCAGAAGGCCGATCGGGTTGCCATCCAGGTGAAAGAAGACGGTAGCAAGGTCCGCGTGTACGCCTCCTCCAAAGAACCCCTACCGGCCGCAGCCGCAGCCGCATAAGGAATCGACATGTCTCGCATGCAAGAAATCTATCGTGACCAGGTCGCACCAGCCTTGATGGCCAAGTTTGGCTACAAGTCGAAGATGGAAGTGCCTCGCCTGACCAAAATCACCCTGAACATGGGCGTTGGTGAAGCCGTATCCGACAAAAAGGTCATCGAGGCTGCCGTGGCCGACCTCACCAAAATTGCTGGTCAAAAACCTGTCGTGACCAAGGCTCGCAAGGCCATCGCGGGCTTCAAGATTCGCGAGGGTTATCCAATTGGCTGCATGGTGACGCTGCGTGGCGCTCGCATGTTCGAGTTCCTCGATCGATTTGTGACGGTCGCCCTGCCCCGGGTTCGCGACTTCCGCGGGATCTCTGGAAAGTCTTTTGACGGCCGTGGCAACTACAACATCGGCGTGAAAGAGCAGATCATTTTTCCGGAAATCGAATATGACAAGGTGGATGCTGTCCGCGGTCTGAATATCAGCGTGACCACCACAGCCAAGACCGACGCCGAAGCGAAAGCCCTGCTGGCTGGCTTCAAGTTCCCCTTCAAGAATTAACTGAACAGGACCATCTCAAATGGCAAAACTGTCAATGATCAATCGTGAGAAGAAGCGCGAGGCCTTGGTCAAGAAATACGCCGCAAAACGGGCCGCACTCTTCACCATTATTCAGGACCAGTCCAAGACTGAAGAGGAGCGCTATGAGGCTCGCCTTGCGCTCCAGAAACTCCCCCGAAATTCCAGCCCAGTTCGTCAGCGCAACCGCTGCCAGCTGACCGGTCGCCCTCGTGGCACCTATCGCTTGTTTGGACTGGGTCGCATGAAGATTCGTGAAGCCGCCTTCCGCGGTGAAATTCCCGGCCTCACCAAGGCCAGCTGGTAAATCCGACTTACTTAGAAGCTTGAAAGAAAAGGGTTCTCATCCATGAGCATGAACGATCCCATCGCCGACATGTTCACCCGCATTCGCAACGCGCAGCGGGTGGAGAAGCGGTCGGTACAAATGCCGTCCTCCAAGATCAAGGTGGCCATTGCCACCCTGTTGAAAGACGAGGGCTACATTGATGGCTATGCCGTACGCCAAGAAGGTCCAAAGGCCGATCTGGAGATCAGCCTGAAGTACCACGCTGGCCGCCCGGTTATTGAGCGCATTGAGCGGGTCTCCAAACCTGGTCTGCGCGTCTATCGTGACCGCGACAGCATTCCCAACGTCATGAACGGCCTGGGCGTGGCCATTGTCTCTACTTCTCGGGGCTTGATGACCGATCGCAAAGCACGTGCCTCTGGCATTGGTGGCGAAGTCATCGGCATCGTGGCCTAAGGGGATCAAACCATGTCAAGAATCGCTAAATACCCCGTTAAGTTGCCCGCTGGCGTCGAGGCCAATGTGGCGGCTGATGCCATCACGGTCAAAGGGCCATTGGGCACCTTGCAGCAGTCTCTGGACGGCTCGGTCAAGCTCTTGGTGAACAACGGCCAAATCAGCTTTGAGGTGGCCGATGAGAGCCGTCACGCCAAGGCCATGAGCGGCACACTCCGGGCCCTGGTCAACAACATGGTCACGGGCGTATCCAAGGGCTTTGAGAAAAAATTGTCCTTGGTCGGTGTGGGCTACAAAGCCGCAGCACAAGGCAAGAGCCTGAATCTGGCACTTGGCTTTTCGCACCCAGTGGATTACGCGCTGCCCGAGGGCATCAAAGCCGAAACCCCCACCCCAACAGAGATTGTGATCAAGGGTATCGATCGTCAGCGAGTGGGTCAGGTGGCCGCCGAGGTTCGCGCCTACCGTCCGCCCGAGCCATACAAGGGCAAAGGTGTTCGCTACGTCGACGAGGTTGTGATCATCAAAGAGACCAAGAAGAAGTAATTCGGTCCCCTCGAACAAACCACATTTCCAGAAGCAAGGACAAGATCCATGGACAAGACAAAAGCAAGGCTGCGCAGAGCACGTCAGACTCGGGCCAAGATCCGCGAGCTGCGCATGCATCGTCTGTCGGTACATCGCACCAACCTGCACATATACGCAACCATTCTCGATCCCAACGGTGACAAGGTACTGGTCAGCGCATCGACTGTTGAGGCCGAGATCCGTGCCCAACTCGCCGGCCAGTCCGGCAAGGGCGGTAATGCCGCCGCCGCTGCGCTGGTGGGCAAGCGCGTCGCCGAGAAGGCCAAGGCCGCTGGCATCACCTCGGTGGCCTTCGACCGAGCAGGTTTTCGTTATCACGGCCGTGTGAAGGCCCTGGCAGAGGCTGCTCGCGAGAGCGGGCTGCAGTTCTAAGACCAAAGGAATCGCAATGGCAAAAATGCAAGCACGTGTAAACACCGAAGACCGCGATGATGGTCTGAAGGAAAAGATGATTGC
This sequence comes from Burkholderiaceae bacterium, assembly GCA_049418645.1. Taxonomy (GTDB): domain Bacteria; phylum Pseudomonadota; class Gammaproteobacteria; order Burkholderiales; family Burkholderiaceae_A; genus Hahnella. The sequence goes on from JBMSJG010000003.1 coordinate 8,678, forward strand.
GGTCAATCGGGTCAGCAAGACCGTTAAAGGTGGCCGTATTTTGGGTTTCGCGGCCCTCACGGTGGTTGGCGATGGCGATGGCAGCATCGGCATGGGCAAGGGCAAGTCTCGGGAAGTGCCCGTCGCTGTCCAGAAGGCCATGGACGAGGCCCGTCGTAAGATGGTCCGAGTCTCGCTGAAGGGTGGCACGTTTCACCACACCGTCACCGGCAAGCACGGCGCATCGACTGTGCTGATTTCGCCGGCGGCAAAAGGCACAGGCATCATTGCCGGCGGCCCCATGCGCGCCATCTTCGAGGTCATGGGCGTGACAGATGTGGTGGCCAAGAGTATCGGCTCTACCAATCCTTACAACATGGTTCGAGCCACCATCAATGGCCTTAAGCGTATGCAGACCCCATCAGAGGTTGCAAATAAGCGTGGCCTGTCAATCGAGCAGATTCTGAATTAAGGCACAAGCCATGGAAAAGAAAACCGTCACCGTCAAACTGGTCCGCAGCCCCGTCGGCACTCGCAGTGACCATCGCGCCACCGTCCTTGGGTTGGGCCTGAAAAAGCTGCATCAGACTCGCGTTCTCGAGGACACCCCGGCCGTCCGCGGCATGATCACCAAGGTCCAGTACCTGGTCCAAATCGTTTAAGGGTTTGAAATGAAAGATTCCATGCGTTTGAATTCGATCGCACCTGCCGAGGGCGCCAAACACCCCAAGAAGCGGGTTGGACGTGGCATTGGATCCGGTCTTGGAAAGACGGCTGGTCGTGGACACAAGGGCCAGAAGTCGCGCTCAGGCGGTTTCCACAAGGTCGGCTTTGAAGGCGGCCAGATGCCCATGCATCGTCGCCTGCCCAAGCGCGGCTTCACGGCACCCTTTGGCAAATTTATCGAACAGGTTCGCCTGTCTGACATTGAGCGCATGCCCATCGATGAGATCGATATGCTCGCTCTCAAACAGGCTGGTGTGATTTCCGAGCTGGCCAGGGCTGCCAAAGTCATTCTGTCTGGCAAGCTGTCACGCAAGGTCACCGTTCGTGGCCTGGGTGTGACCGCCGGTGCCAAGGCTGCCATCGAGGCGGCCGGTGGCCAAGTGATTGCCCCTGAGGTGGTCGAAAAAGTTCGCAAGCTGCCCCCCAAGAACAAGCCTGCCGCATAAGTCGTTCTGAGACCAGACCAAGATGCTTCCCAAGACCGATAAATTTGCCGACCTGCGCAAGCGCCTGATGTTTCTGGTGCTGGCTCTCGTCGTCTATCGTCTGGGTGCACACATTCCCGTTCCGGGTATCGATTCGGTCGAGTTGGCCAAATTGTTTCAATCGCAGTCGGGTGGCATCCTTGGCATGTTCAACATGTTCTCGGGCGGCGCATTGTCTCGGTTCACAGTGTTCGCGCTGGGCATCATGCCTTACATCTCTGCATCGATCATCATGCAGCTGGCCAGTGTTCTGTCTCCCCAGCTGGAAGCCCTCAAAAAAGAGGGCGAGGCCGGTCGTCGCAAGATTACCCAGTACACCCGATATGGCACAGTCTTTTTGGCCATTGTTCAGGCCATTGGCATCTCCGTAGCCCTTGAGTCTCAGCCCGGATTGGTGGTCGACCCAGGCATGGTCTTCCGATTCACCACGGTGGTCTCCCTGGTTACCGGAACCATGTTCCTCATGTGGCTCGGCGAACAGATCACTGAGCGTGGTCTCGGTAACGGCATCTCCATCATCATCTTTGCCGGCATTGTGGCGGGGCTGCCAAATGCTCTGGGCGGCCTCTTTGAACTCGTTCGGACAGGATCTTTGTCGGCCATCGCTCTGCTCATCATCATTGCGTTGGTTGTGCTCGTCACGGCCTTTGTGATTTTTGTGGAGAAGGGCCAGCGCCGCATCTTAGTCAACTATGCCAAGCGACAGGTCGGCAACAAGATCTACCAAGGTCAGACGTCTCACTTACCCCTTAAGCTGAACATGGCGGGTGTCATCCCCCCCATTTTCGCCTCGAGCATTATTCTGTTCCCAGCCACCCTGTCGTCTTGGTTCAGCTCGGGCTCTGAGAGCATGCGTTGGCTGTCTGATCTGTCGGCCGCTTTGAGTCCCGGGCAGCCCTTGCACATGGCCTTGTACGCAGCAGCGATCATCTTTTTCTGTTTCTTCTACACCGCCCTGGTCTTTAACAGTAAAGAAACGGCAGACAACCTCAAGAAGAGTGGTGCTTTGATTCCAGGTATCCGGCCCGGCGATCAAACCGCCAAGTACATCGACAAAATTCTGATGCGTCTGACCCTGGTGGGCGCGCTCTACATCACCATCGTCTGCCTGATTCCCGAGGCCCTGGTGATGAAGTGGAACGTTCCCTTCTATTTCGGCGGTACCTCATTGCTCATCATCTGTGTGGTCACCATGGACTTTATGGCACAGGTCCAGTCCTACATCATGTCGCAGCAGTACGAGAGTCTTCTCAAGAAGTCGAATTTCAAGGGAGGCTTCGGTCAGTAATGGCAAAAGACGATGCCATCCAGATGCAGGGCGAGATCATTGAGAATCTGCCCAATGCCACCTTCCGAGTGAAACTCGAGAATGGCCATGTTGTGCTGGGCCACATCTCCGGAAAGATGCGGATGCATTACATCCGGATTCTTCCCGGTGACAAGGTCACCGTGGAACTCACGCCCTACGACTTGTCGCGGGCCCGAATTGTTTTCAGAGCGAAGTAAAAAGGAACCAAAGGATCCATCATGAAAGTTCTCGCATCGGTACGGCGCATCTGCCGCAACTGCAAGATCATCAAGCGACATGGCGTCGTGCGGGTTATCTGCACCGACCCTCGTCATAAGCAGCGTCAAGGTTAAAGAAGGAGCGTTTGAATGGCTCGTATTGCCGGTATCAACATTCCCAGCCACCAGCACACCGACGTTGGTCTGACCGCCATTTATGGCATCGGACGTCCACGTGCCCGTCTGATTTGTGAGGCTGCTGGGGTTCCAGTCACCAAGAAGGTCAAAGACCTGACCGATGATGAACTCGAGCGTCTGCGTAACGAGGTGGGCAAGTTCACCACCGAGGGCGATCTGCGCCGTGAGATCTCGATGTCGATCAAGCGCCTGATGGACCTGGGCTGCTACCGTGGCATGCGTCACCGTAAGGGCCTGCCAGTCCGTGGCCAGCGCACCAGAACCAATGCCCGTACCCGCAAGGGTCCTCGTAAGGGCAGCATTACTCTGAAGAAAGGCTAAGGAATCACCATGGCTAAGGTCCAAGCTTCTCAGCGCACGCGCAAAAAAGTTCGCAAGAATGTCAGCGACGCCGTTGCCCACATTCATGCTTCGTTTAACAACACCATCATCACCATTACTGATCGTCAGGGCAACACGCTGTCCTGGGCCACTGCTGGCGGCGCGGGCTTCAAGGGTAGCCGTAAGAGCACGCCTTTTGCAGCGCAGGTAGCAGCGGAGGCCGCTGGTCGAGTGGCGGTCGAGTGTGGCGTTAAGAACATTGAAGTCCGCATCAAGGGTCCAGGCCCTGGCCGTGAATCCACGGTTCGCGCCCTCAATGCGCTGGGTATTCGTGTTACTCAGATTTCTGATGTGACACCCGTTCCTCACAACGGCTGCCGCCCTCCCAAGCGTCGCCGTATTTAATTTGGTGGCACCGGCTTTGCGCCGGTGCTTTTTCTAAGTCCACCGTCCTGGTTTTCTAGGACACTTCGCCAGCCAAGGGAAATGGCGGCGGCTTTCGAAAGGAATTCGAAGTGGCACGTTACGTAGGTCCTCGTTGTAAATTGTCGCGCCGTGAAGGCACCGACCTCGGTCTGAAGAGCGCTCGTCGCTCTCTAGAGTCAAAATGTAAGCAAGATAGCAAGCCTGGTCAGCATGGCCGCACTTCCGGCGCCCGTACCTCTGACTACGGCAAGCAGCTGCGCGAGAAGCAAAAGGTCAAGCGCATCTACGGTATGTTGGAGCGACAGTTTCGTCGCTACTTTGCCCAGGCTTCTAGCAAGAAGGGCAACACCGGCGTTAGCCTGCTGCAGCTCTTGGAGTCCCGTCTGGACAATGTCGTGTTTCGCATGGGATTTGGTTCGACTCGTGCTGAGGCTCGTCAGCTGGTGTCCCACAAGGCCGTGCTTCTCAATGGTCGGGTTTGTAACATTCCCTCGGCCCAGGTCAAGCCCAACGATGTGGTGAGCATCGCCGAAAAGTCTCGTGGCCAGGCTCGCATCGTCGCTTCGCTGGAGTTGGCCGAGCAGAACGGATTGCCGGGCTGGATTTCTGTAGACCCCAAAAAGATGGAAGGCGTCTACAAGCAGTTGCCTGATCGTACCGACCTGTCTGCTGAAATCAACGAGAGTCTGATCGTCGAGCTTTACTCACGCTAAGTCTCGCACCGTCTGATCACGCAACACGACCAAGGATTTTTATGCTGAATGCCTTTTTAAAGCCTCGCATTATTGAAGTCGAACCCACTGGCACCAACACCGCCAAGATTGTGATGGAGCCGTTTGAACGTGGGTTTGGTCACACACTGGGCAATGCCCTTCGCCGGGTTCTACTGTCCTCCATGGAGGGCTACGCCCCGACTGAGGTGCAGATCGCCGGGGTCGTTCACGAGTACTCCACCATGGAGGGCGTTCAAGAGGACGTCGTCGACCTTTTGTTGAACCTCAAGGGCATTGTTTTTCGCCTGGAGGGTCGTGGTGATGTGCTGTTGTCTTTGCGCAAGCAGGGCACTGGACCAGTGACAGCCGGAGATTTTGAGCTGCCCCACGACGTGACCATTCTCAACCCTGAGCATGTGATTGCAAACCTGTCAGACGACGTCCGTCTGGAGCTTCAGGTTCGGGTTGAAAAGGGTCGTGGCTATGTTCCCGGCACCATGCGCAACCTGGGCGAGGAGAACACCCGCTCCATCGGCCGTATCGTTCTGGACGCCTCTTTCTCTCCCGTTCGTCGCGTCAGCTACTTGGTGGAAAGCGCTCGAGTCGAGCAACGTACTGACCTGGACCGTCTGGTCATCGAAGTGGAGACCAACGGTGTCATCGAGCCAGAGGATGCTGTTCGTCAGGCGGCCCGTATTCTGGTCGAGCAGTTGTCGGTCTTCGCTGCGCTAGAAGGGGGAGAACCAATTGCTGAGGCCAGCCGTTCAGCTGCTGTTGATCCGATGCTCATGCGCCCCGTCGATGATCTAGAACTCACGGTTCGCTCGGCCAATTGCCTGAAGGCTGAGAGCATCTACTACATCGGTGATCTGATTCAACGCACCGAGAACGAGCTACTCAAGACACCAAACTTGGGTCGGAAGTCTCTCAATGAAATTAAAGAAGTCCTCGCCTCGCGTGGCCTGACCTTGGGCATGAAGCTCGAGAATTGGCCGCCCGCAGGCATGGATCGATAAGAGTTAGATAGGAGAAAACCCATGCGTCACCGTCATGGCCTTCGTAAGCTGAATCGCACTTCGTCCCACCGCGCTGCCATGTTTCGCAACATGGCCAATGCCCTGTTGAGACATGAAGCCATCAAGACAACCCTGCCAAAGGCAAAGGAACTGCGCAAGGTGGTGGAGCCGTTGATCACCATCAGCAAGTCCCCTACGCTGGCCAACAAGCGCCTGGCCTTCAACCGTCTTCGTGACCGCGAGATTGTGGTGAAGCTGTTCGATGAAATCGGGCCTCGTTACGCCAGCCGTCCCGGTGGCTACTGCCGCATCCTGAAGTGGGGCTTCAGGCAGGGAGACAATGCACCCATGGCCCTCATGGAGTTGGTCGATCGTCCCGAGTCATCAGACGTGGTGGAGACCGACGGTCAGTAGTCAGCCTGCCGGGGCTCCCACCAAAAACCTCGTCCTGTTATGGGCGAGGTTTTTTTATGTCACCACTAAGATGCCCTGGACTCTAACCAGTGAGCAACGTCTAGCGCAGAGTACGTCAGGATGCCGTCGGCCCCTGCTCGCTTGAAACACAGCAAGGACTCTAGGACCACGGATTTTTCATCCAGCCAGCCATTGGCCACCGCCGCCTTCATCATGGCGTACTCCCCGCTGACTTGGTAGGCAAAGGTGGGGCGGCCGAAGGCCTCTTTAACCCGGTGCACCACATCGAGGTAGGGCATGCCAGGTTTCACCATCACCATGTCGGCCCCCTCCTGAATGTCCATGGCGACCTCGTGGAGAGCCTCGTCTCCATTGCCGGGATCCATCTGGTAGGTCTTCTTGTCCGCCTTGCCTAGGTTTGCCGCAGATCCAACTGCATCCCGAAAGGGACCATAGAAGGATGAGGCGTACTTGGCAGCGTAGGCCATGATCCGGGTGTGAATGAACTGATGGGCTTCCAGGCCCTGACGTATGGCGCCAATTCGTCCATCCATCATGTCTGAGGGCGCAACGATGTCGACCCCCGCTTGCGCCTGCATGAGCGCCTGCTTGACCAGGGCCTCGACAGTCTCGTCGTTGAGAATACGGGACTGGTCATCGAGCAACCCGTCTTGGCCATGGCTGGTGTAGGGGTCCAAGGCCACATCGGTCATGACCCCAAGCTCTGGGAAGGCCTGCTTGAGCATTTGCACGGTCCTGGGCACGAGCCCGTCAGGATTGTGGGCTTCACTGCCCATGGGGTCTTTGAGGGCGGGGTCGATGACCGGAAACAGGGCGAGTACTGGGATACCAGCCCGTGCGGCCTGTTCGGCGAGCTTGAGCAACTCATCCGGCGAGCGGCGGCAAACGCCGGGCATCGAGGCAACGGCCTGTACCGTCTGTCTACCCGCCGTGACGAAAACCGGAAGAATCAAGTCATTTACTGTAAGTGTGTGTTCCCTAACCAATCGTCTGGACCAGTCATCTCGCCGCTGGCGACGCGGACGAAGCGATGGGAATTGGGCAAACACAGATGGATTCATGGCATTACTCACTTTGGCCTGAGGGTTATTGGCTGGTCATTGAACTTGTCCCATTATCCGCCGTCTACTAAACAGACGTTTCGTCTCCCGCTTCTCCTCCCTGAGCGGGTGCCTCCTCGATAGGCTTCTTACCCGGCAGCTGGTCTGCCGGTTTTTTTTGAGGGTCTTGCACGCCGCGGCTCAATCCCAGCCAGAGGCTAATCTGAGCCAGCACTGGATCTCGGCCAGTCTTTTTTAGCCCGGAGAACACAGACAGACTCACAGGCCCCCATTTCGACTGTTGAGCCGCTAGCATGGCCTGAACATCGGATACGGTCTTTTGCTGCTGCTGGCGGGTCAGCTTGTCTGCCTTCGTCAGCAATACGTGGATGGGCCGCATCCGTCTGGCAAACCAGTCCAGCATCTGAACATCCAGCGGTCCAAGGGGGTGCCGAATATCGGTGACCAGAATCAGGCCGACAAGACTGTCTCGCGTGTCGAGATATCTGGCGAGCTGTTGCTGCCATTGGGCCTGGGTCTGTTTGTCAACCGAGGCGTAGCCATAACCAGGCAAATCTACCAACCGGCCCACCTCTTGTTCTTTGTAGATCAGGCTAAACAGGTTGATGAGCCTGGTGCGCCCCGGGGTTTTGCTCGCAAAGGCCAGGCGTTTGCGTTGGCACAGCACATTGAGCGCCGTACTCTTGCCTGCATTGGAGCGACCTGCGATGGCCACTTCCGGGATATGCGCCCTTGGAAGGTCTGAGACCTTGGCGCCACTTTGAAGAAACTGGACCTGAGAAATCCAGGTGTCTAGTGCGGGAAGGGCGGATGAGTCGGTGGATTCAGGCATGAATGATTTAAACTGTTAAGGATTTCGCAGGCCAGACCAACGGTCTCAGTACGCGAAGTCCGAGCCCCTAGGAGAATCCTGAAAATGAAGTCTGACACGAATTTCTTTGTTCGATCCGCCCGCAGCAGCCTATTGGCTGGTCTGGCTGGCTTGGCCCTGATGCCCATGGCCCTGAATGCCGCAGCGCCAGCTGCTCCCCCGACTGCGACACCGGTCGTCCAGAAGATCGACTTGCAGAAGGGCGCATCGATCGCCGGGCAAGTCTGTGTGGGCTGCCATGCGGCTGACGGCAACAGCGCCGTGCCTGATTTCCCCATTTTGGCCGGCCAGCATGCTGCTTACCTGTCTAAGCAGTTGCACAATTTTCAAGTCAAACCCAATGCCAAAAAGGCCGAGCGTGAGAATGCTGTCATGGCTGGTTTTGCGGCAGCCTTGTCCGAAGACGACATCCGCAATGTCTCCGCCTTCTATGCCGCTCAGGCCACCAAGCCGTCTTATGCTCAGAAAAAGGAGCTACTGGCCCTGGGTCAGACCATCTATCGGGCAGGCGTCTCCGCCCGTGGTATCCCCGCCTGTGTTGGCTGCCATGCCCCCAATGGGGTCGGCATTCCCGCCCAATATCCTCGTCTCTCGGGTCAGTACGCCCAGTACACCAAGGCCCAACTGACTGCATTCCGATCTGGTGCGCGAGCCAACAGCGCACAAATGGCCAAGATTTCTGCGCAGCTGACCGATCAGGAGATGGAAGCTCTTGCAGAGTACATTGCAGGACTCCGATAAGGAGTCCCAGGTCGATGCATCGGGCCTATACCGAGCATCGACCACCGGTCTAGAACTCCGAGGCGGCGGGAGGCTGCTCAAGGAGAGCGTTGAACTGCTCTCGTCCATGCGGTTTGCGATCTCCGCCCTCTCGGTTGTCGGCATCGCCAGTGCCATTGGCACCATCGTGCCGCAGAACTCCCCACCGATTAATTACGTTAATCAGTTTGGGGCCTTCTGGGCTGAGGTCTTCACCTGGTTTGACGTGTTTCGGGTTTACAACGCGCCTTGGTTTTTGATCGTCATGGTGCTCATGCTGACGTCGACCAGCCTTTGCCTCATTCGAAACACGCCACGCATGCTCAAAGACATGCGGGTCTGGCGTGAGAAAGTCAGGGATGCGGGGTTCAACGCTTTTCCTTATCGGCAGCAGTTTCAGCTTGAGCGACCGGATCAGGCCGAAGCCAAGATCCAAGAGATTGCCAACGCCCTGACTCAGCAGGGTTATCGAATCAGGACCTATGATGCCCAGGCAGGGCTCCCAAGACTGGTCGCCAAAAAAGGCGCGAGCAATCGATTGGGTTATATCGCTGCGCATCTGGCAATTGTGGTGATCTCACTTGGAGGCTTACTAGACTCTGAGGTGCCGACCAAGATGGCCGTCTGGTGGTGGAACAAGGCGCCCGTCGTATTGGCCAATCTCACAGGTGACCAGGTGCCCGATTCAGCTCGCCTTCCACAATCCACCCCCACCTATCGGGCCAACCTTCTGATTCCGGAGGGGCAACGCTCGGATTTGGCGGTTATCAATCAGCCCAAGGGGGCTTTGCTGGTGGATCTGCCATTTGAACTGGAGCTCAAGCAGTTTCGCATTGAGTACTACAACACCGGTATGCCCAAGCTTTTTGCCAGCGATGTGGTCCTGACTGACAAAGAGACAGGTCAGACCAAGTCAGCGGTCATCGAGGTCAACCGGCCGCTCATCCACAAGGGCATTGCCATTTACCAATCCAGTTTCGATGACGGTGGGTCCAAACTCAAACTGTTGGCCCACCCGCTGAGCGGACCCGTTCAAAAGCCCTTGCCCATCGAACTGGGGGTGGGGCAGGCTTTGGCGCTTAAGAATGCGACGCAGACGCTCAACCTAGAGATCTCAGGCTTTAAGGCGATTAACGTTGAGAATTTAGCCGGCAATGGCACTGGACCGCAGGAGACTGATGCCTTTCAGAAAAACGTCGCCTCTGTTCTATCGCCGGCCGCCAATGCTGGCAAGACCAAGTCATTGACCAATGTCGGTGCCGCCTTCCAATACAAGCTGCGCGATGCTGCTGGTCAAGCCCGGGAGTTTCACGTCTACATGCTGCCGGTCGAGCTAGAGGGAAGCCGAGTGTTTTTGGCGGGTGTTCGAAACTCACCGGATGAGTCCTTCCGCTACCTCAGGATTCCCGCCGATGAGAAGGACTCTCTCGACACCTTCCTGCACTTACGGGCAGCCATGGACAATCCCGGCATCCGAGCCAAGGCTGCGCAGGCTTTTGCCTTGTCTGCAGCGCCGCCTGCTATGCAGAAGGCTTTGGCGGATAGCGCCCAGAAGGCGCTAGACGCCCTGGCCTCTAATGGATTGGTTGGTCTGGCCAATATCCTCGAGCAGACCGTTCAGGCCTCTGAACGTGAGCGGGCGGCAGACGTCGTGGTCCGAATGCTCACCGGGGCTTTCTGGGAGGTGTTGCAGCAATCTCGGGTGTCTCGCGGCCTACCCAGGCAGCCACTCAACGAGGCCAATCAGAGCTTTGCCCAGCGAGCTCTCAATGCCTACAGCGACGCCAAGCTCTTTGACGCTCCATTGCTCATCACCATGGCGGACTTTACCGAGGTCAAGGCCTCGGTTTTTCAGGTCACGCGTTCACCAGGAAAGACCACGGTCTATCTAGGCTGTTTATTGCTTACCCTGGGCGTTTTCGCCATGCTCTACGTCAGGGAACGTCGCTTCTGGATTTGGATCAAACAGCCTTCGGATGCCTCGGGCCAGACCAGTGTCCTCATGGCTGCCTCCACCCCGAGGCACTCTCTGGACTTCGATCGAGAGTTTGAGGAACTGACGCAGCGCCTGTCTCGGGCTCACTAATTGGAGATAGACATGACGGTTTCAAGTTCAGCAGCATTCAGTCAAGCCAGCCTTCGGCAAGTGGGGGGCGGCCGTCTGGACTGGCGTGACCTGGTTTTTGCTCTGGTGTTGGCGGCGGGCGCCTGGTTTGCCACCAGTCGCTACAGCCAGTTTATGGATGTCTACGAGGTGGTCATTCTGTGGGCGTGCCTGCCCGGGCTTCTGTTTATTGGATGGCTCTGGCCAGCCATGCGGTGGTTCACGCTTGGATGCGGCCTGCTGGCCCTGGCCGGTATTGCCAGCTATGGGGGCCAGTTGGCCGGTGCTGAACAATCATTCCTGTTGAAGTACCTGCTGTCATCGCAGTCTGCCGTCCTCTGGATGTGCGCCCTTTATGGCCTTGGCTGCCTGTCTTACTGGGCGGGCTTGCTGGCCCGCGGGGCCACAGCACTCTGGGCTGGGTCAGTCCTGACCTGGGCTGCCACGGTGATGGGCATGGTGGGGCTACTGGTTCGGTGGTATGAGTCTTATCTGATCTCGCCGGATGTCGGTCACATCCCAGTGAGCAACCTGTACGAGGTCTTCGTACTGTTCTCATTGCTCACCGCCTTGTTCTATCTCTTTTACGAGCGTCGTTATCAGACCCGCAGCCTGGGGGCTTTTGTGACTCTGGTGATTGTTGCTGCTGTTGGCTTTCTGCTCTGGTATTCGGCGACTCGTTCTGCGCACGAGATCCAGCCATTGGTACCTGCCCTGCAGTCTTGGTGGATGAAGATTCATGTGCCAGCCAATTTTGTTGGCTACGGCACGTTCTCGATCGCGGCCATGGTGGCCTTTGCCTACCTGGTCAAATCAAACGCTGAGAACAAGAGCAAGGCAGCCCTTATCCCGCTGTTTGTGCTGGGTGTCCTCTTGTGTGCAGAGCCGCTGGTTTTTCGGCGCTCAGGGCTGCCTGACTATTGGGCGATTTATTTTGGGATTTCAGCCGCAGCAGTTGGCGGCATATTGGCAGCCCGCCGACGGATTGCAGAGGTGCTGCCTTCTCTAGAGATTCTGGACGACATCCAGTACCGCGCCATCGCCATTGGATTTGCCTTTTTCACAGTCGCCACCATTCTGGGGGCACTCTGGGCAGCCGAGGCCTGGGGTACCTATTGGCAGTGGGATCCCAAAGAAACCTGGGCTCTCATCGTCTGGCTCAACTACGCCGCCTGGCTCCACCTCCGCCTGATGAAGGGCCTGCGCGGCCAGTTCGCCGCCTATTGGTCCCTGGTGGGTTTGTTGATCACAGGTTTTGCATTCCTTGGGGTCAATATGTTCCTCTCCGGGCTGCATTCCTACGGGCAGCTCTAAATGGACATTCGGGCTTCAGAGATCACGCCCGAAGCTGCTTTTAATGAGCGTCGCCGACTGCTGGGGGCTGCCTCGGCCCTGACGGCGCTTGGTTCGGGGATGTTACTGGCGAGTCCCGCCAATGCAAAAGACTCACGCCAGCAGCCTCGCCTGGCCGAACCCACGCAGCCCCTGCGCTATACCCCTTGGCCTGGTATGCCCACCGAGAGGCTCACGCCGATCCACGATGTCACCGGCTACAACAACTTCTACGAGTTTGGAACCGACAAGGCTGATCCGCAGAGAAACGCGCCAGGTCGACTGTTGGTCAGACCTTATCAACTCAGCATCGAGGGCCTCGTCTCCAAGCCACAGGTCTTGGGCATCGATGACCTGATAGCCCAGGCTGGTTTGGAAGAGAGGATTTATCGCCTGCGTTGCGTCGAGGGTTGGTCCATGGTGATTCCATGGGTTGGTTTTAGCCTGAGCAAGCTCATTGCCAAAGCGCAGCCACTCGGTTCTGCCAAGTACGTCGAGTTCGTCAGCCTGGCGGATAAGACGACGATGCCAGGCTTGTCCTCAAGGGTCTTGGACTGGCCCTATCGCGAGGGGCTTCGCCTGGACGAGGCCATGCACCCCCTGACCACATTGGCGGTGGGCCTCTATGGCAAAACACTGCCTGCTCAGAATGGCGCACCGATCAGGCTGGTGGTTCCTTGGAAGTACGGCTTCAAGAGCGCCAAGTCGATTGTCAGAATCAGGCTCATCGAACAACAACCAACACCGAGCTGGGTTCAGGCTGCTCCTCAGGAATACGGCTTTTACTCCAACGTCAATCCCAGCGTGCCACATCGTCGTTGGTCTCAGGCCACGGAGCGTCGAATTGGGGAGGATGGGCTGCTCTCCCCTCGGCGCCCAACGCTGCCCTTCAACGGGTATGCAGAGCAGGTGGCCCACCTCTACAACGGCATGGATCTGCGGCAGTACTTCTGACCCAGCATGGGGCTGTCTTTATCACTCTGGGCGGTTGGACCCTTGCTGGAACTCTCCATCCGACTAACTTTGGATGCTTTGGGGGCCAACCCTCAGGAGGAGATTCTTCGCGGTCTTGGGCGACAGACCTTGGTGATCCTGTGCCTGGTCCTTGCCATGCCAGCCTTGGCAAGGCTTTGCCCTAAGACCAGGCTAGGCGGACTCGTTCGACATCGGCGTGCCATGGGGCTCTGGGCCTTTGCCTATGCCTGTATTCATTTTCTGGCTTATCTCCAGTTTGAGCATGATTTGGCCTGGTCGGCCATTTGGGATGATCTCTGGCACCGACCCTTTGTCACAGTAGGGGTGGCCTGTCTTGCTGCGATGAGCCTGCTGGCCATGACCTCCAATCGCTGGAGCATGCGCCGTCTCGGACATAGGTGGAAAGTGCTGCACCGCTTGAGCTGGCCTATTGTTCTAATGGGGGTCCTTCACTATGCCTTGCACAAGGCCGGCAAGAATGATTTCACCCAGCCGGTGATTTTCCTGGTGATCTGGTCTGGTCTGCTAATGCTGCGACTCAGGCCGAGCCGGCTTCAGTAAGAGCAATATCAACGGCCGGTGGGGGCGGTTGGCCTGGTCAGAGTCTTTCCGCCGCAACGAGGTCCTCGAATGTTTCCCGACGCCGAATAAGCCTGGGCGATGCATCGGGGTAGATCATCACTTCTGCGGGGCGGGGCCGCGAGTTGTAGTTGGAGGCCATTGAGGATCCATAGGCACCAGCTGAGGCCAGAATGACCAGATCGCCCTCTCGGAGACTCAGTCGGCGCTGACGTCCCAGCCAGTCACCACTCTCGCAGACCGGCCCAACGATGTCCCAGGTCTGGGGTGGTTCCGAACTGTTCTGGCTTACCGTCAAAATCTCATGCCATGCCTCGTAGAGACTGGGTCGCATGAGATCGTTCATGGCTGCGTCGACAATTGCAAAGGCAGTGGTTTCTGGGGCGCTCTGGGGTTTGAGGGCGACGACGCGGCTTAGCAGAACGCCTGCAGGCCCGATG
>JBMSJG010000004.1:0-21967 GCA_049418645.1 Burkholderiaceae bacterium
GTCGCGCGGTGACCATCGAAGACCCCGCCTGCGTGAACAAGACCTTCCCCACTTACTTTGAAGAGTTTGCGGCCGTCTGTGCCCAGGCGGTGCCCGTCATTGCCATCGATGGCCCCACGGCTTCGGGCAAAGGCACGGTGGCCGGTCGAGTCGCCAAGGCCTTGGGCTATGCCTACCTGGACAGCGGTGCGCTCTACCGGTTGGTGGCCCTGCAGAGCCTGGAACAATCGGTCGCAGTCGATGATGCCAAGTCACTCAGCGCCATGGCCCTGGACATGCAGCTGCGGTTCGAGGGCGAGCAGGTCTGGCTCAACGGTCGGGACGTCAGTCAGGCCATCCGAGCCGAGGCCGTTGGCAATCGAGCCTCTCAGATCGCCACCCAACCCATGCTTCGTCAGGCCCTGCTGCGCCGCCAACGCGACTTTGCCCGGCTGCCCGGCCTGGTGGCTGATGGTCGGGACATGGGCTCGGTGGTCTTCCCCAAGGCCGGCCTCAAGGTTTTTCTGACGGCTTCGGCCGAGATTCGGGCCCAGCGACGTGTGCTGCAGCTGCAGGCTCGGGGAGAGTCCGCCGACCTTGGCGCCATCACGGCAGATCTCCAGGCCCGCGATGCTCGGGACGCCGCCCGACCGGTGGCGCCCCTAAAGTTCGTTCCAAATCAAGGGGTTCAATACCTGGACACCTCTGACCTGACCATTGAGCAGGCCGTGGCGCAGATCCTCGCCTGGTCATCTGCCCAGACCTAGCGCGACCGCCGCGACCGCAGTCGCCGGCAAGCCGCTTGTTGTCGTTTAACTGTTTGATCTCGTTGGCCTTTTGGAATAGACTGGCGGGCTAGCCGGTTTTCGGGCTGGGCCTTGCTCAGTCTAAAAACCATTTGTCGGCAAAGGGCGAACCCGGTCAAACCGGTTTGTCTGGCGCCATCACTCCACTGCCGGGTGTGCCGGTGGTGTGTTTTTGGAAACCTAACCTAATGTCCGTTCAATCCACTCAACAGGCTGCTCCCGCACCTGATTCGTTTGCCGCGCTGTTTGCGGAATCCATTGCCCGTCAAGAAATGCGTGCTGGTGAAGTCATCACCGCCGAAGTTCTGCGTATTGACCAAAACCATGTGGTCGTCAATGCGGGGCTGAAGTCTGAAAGTTTTATTCCTGTCGAAGAATTCCACAACGACCAGGGCGAGCTCGACGTCAAAGAAGGCGACTTTGTATCGGTTGCCATTGAGTCGCTCGAAGATGGTCGTGGTGAAACCCGTCTGTCGCGTGACCGCGCCAAGCGTCTGGCCTCCTGGGTGAGCCTGGAGCAGGCCCTGGAGTCTGGCGAGCTCGTGACCGGTGCCGTGACTGGCAAGGTCAAGGGCGGCCTGACCGTTATGGTCAATGGCATCCGCGCCTTCCTGCCCGGTTCGCTGGTCGACACGCGTCCCATCAAGGACACCTCCCACATCGAGGGCAAGACCCTTGAGTTCAAGGTGATCAAGCTGGATCGCAAGCGCAACAACGTCGTGCTGTCCCGCCGTGCAGTCGTTGAGACCAGCATGGGCGAAGAGCGCACCAAGCTGCTCGAGAACCTGAAAGAAGGCTCCACCGTGACCGGCGTGGTCAAGAACATCACCGACTACGGTGCGTTCGTTGATCTGGGCGGCATCGATGGCCTGCTGCACATCACTGACATGGCCTGGCGCCGTGTCCGTCACCCCTCTGAGGTGCTGACGGTTGGTCAGGAAGTCACGGCCAAGGTGCTGCGCTTTGACCAAGAGAAAAACCGTGTCTCGCTGGGCATCAAACAGCTGGGCGATGACCCATGGGATGGCATTGCTCGCCGTTACCCCCAGGGCACCCGTCTGTTCGGCAAGGTCACCAACATCACCGACTACGGTGCATTTGTTGAGATCGAACCCGGTATCGAAGGTCTGGTGCACGTCTCTGAGATGGACTGGACCAACAAGAACGTCAATCCCGCCAAGGTGGTTCAGGTCGGTGACGAGACCGAAGTCATGGTTCTCGAGATCGATGGCGACCGTCGTCGTATCTCCCTGGGCATGAAGCAGTGCCGTGCCAACCCATGGCAAGAGTTCGCTGGCAGCATGAACAAGGGTGACAAGGTCTCCGGTCAGATCAAGTCGATCACCGACTTCGGCGTCTTTGTTGGCCTGCCCGGCAACATCGATGGCCTGGTTCACCTGTCCGACCTCTCCTGGAGCGAGGCTGGCGAAGAGGCCGTTCGCAACTTCAAGAAGGGTGACGAGGTCGAGGCTGTTGTGCTGGCCATCGACGTCGAGCGTGAGCGCATCTCCCTGGGCATCAAGCAGCTCTCCGGTGACCCTGTTGCTGGCTACACCAGCCAGTTTGAAAAGGGTGCCGTGGTCACGGGTACGGTCAAGTCGGTGGATGCCAAAGGCGCCATCATTGCCCTGTCCGATGACGTCGAAGGCTACCTGCGTGCCTCTGACATCTCTCGCGATCGCGTGGAAGACGCCCGTACCCACCTGAAGGAAGGTGACACGGTCGAGGCCATGATCGTCAACGTGGATCGCAAGACCCGCGGCATCAACCTGTCGATCAAGGCCAAGGACAACGCTGATACGGCTGATGTGATGCAGAAGATGGCCGCTGAGAGTGCAGGCACGTCGGGCACCACCAACCTCGGTGCGTTGCTCAAGGCCAAGCTCGAAGGCGACAAGCAGTAAACCCGTCGAATCGCTCGGTCATGACCAAGTCTGAACTCATTCTTCGTCTGACCGAGCGGCTCAACAATCCCATGCTGGGCCTCAATGCCCAGTTGGTTCAGAAGGACTGCGAAGTCTCGGTCAAGCTGCTGCTTGATGCGATGACCGATGCGCTGATCGCTGGTCACCGCATTGAAATTCGCGGCTTCGGTACCTTTTCAATCAGTGAGCGACCCCCACGCGTGGGTCGTAACCCCAAGTCTGGCGAAGAAGTCTCGGTGCCAGCCAAACGGGTTCCCCATTTCAAGCCTGGTAAAGAGTTGCGCTACCGGGTCAACAAATCCTCCTCCTAGGCTTAACGCCCCCATCGGCCGTTGATTCCCATCGACCCACTCTGGCTCCTGGTGCTGCCCCTGCTGTTTGCCATGGGCTGGTTTGCCGCCAGGCTCGAGCTGCGTCAGGGACAGGCCCGTCAGAGGACTGACTTCGATGAACTGGCTGCCGGCGTAGAGGCGCTCCTCGAGGACAACAGCCAGGAGGCCATGAACCGCCTGCTGGCGGCCATTCGTCAAAACCCAGAGGCATTGGGATTGCAAAAAGCGCTGGGCCGTTACTACCGCCAGAAGGGCCTTCCGGATCGGGCCATTGAGGTGCATCTGGCCCTGCTGGGCCGCACCCAGCTGAGCGACAGTCTGCGAGAGCAGCTGGTCTTGGAGTTGGCCCATGACTACATGGCAGCAGGCATTTTTGATCGTGCAGAACAGTCTTTGGATTTGCTGCGAACGGGCACTCTGGCGCAGCAAGCCCTGGCACTTAAACTGGACCTGATGCAGCGCCAAAGGCGATGGGCCGATGCGCTGACCATTGCGCAGGCGTTGAGCCAGGCCGCCAATGACCCGCAGGCTTATCGAATCGAGCGGTTTCATTTCCTGATGGAGCTGGGTGAGACCGCCAAGGCGGCCGAACTCATCTCAGACCATCCCCGCCTGCAGGCTGGCTCAGAGCCGGTCTTGGGCCTTCACGTCTGTGGTGTCTGTGGCTTTCAGACCCGCCGGCATTATTGGCAGTGTCCTGGCTGTCACAGCTGGGACGGACTTCACCCCATTCAATAGAGCGGCACGATGAACCCACAAGCCTTTGCAGATGTCCGTGTTCTGGTGGTCGGTGACCTGATGCTCGACCGGTACTGGTGGGGTGAGGTGGACCGCATCTCGCCTGAGGCGCCGGTGCCGATTGTTCGGGTGGGACAGGCTGAAGATCGCCTGGGCGGTGCAGCCAACGTGGCCCGCAACATTGCGAGCCTGGGTGCCAAGGCCGTCCTCATGGGCGTCGTGGGGGCCGACCAGGTGGGCCGGGAACTACGGGCCCTGTTGAATCAGGAGGGCATCGAGGATCGCCTGCTGGAGGATCCGCAGATTCAGACCACGCTCAAGCTTCGCGTTCTGGGGCGTCAGCAGCAGCTGATTCGACTGGACTTTGAGGCCCAGCCGACTCACGAGGTCTTGAAGAACAAGCAGGCCGAGTTTCGTCGGGCCCTGGATCAGGTGGATCTGGTGGTGATGTCGGATTACGGCAAAGGCGGACTGACCCACATCAAAGATCTCATCGCCTTGGCACGTGAAATGTCCAAGCCCATCTTGGTGGACCCCAAGGGCGACGACTACGACCGGTATGCCGGCGCGACCCTGCTCACGCCCAATCGCAGCGAGTTTTTTCAGGTCGCTGGTCGCGCGCAGGATGAGACTGATTTTGAGAGCCGGGCGCAGGCCCTGCGGGCCAAGCTTCAGCTGGCCCATTTGTTGGTGACGAGAAGCGAAGAGGGCATGACGCTCTTCTCGGCCACCGAGCCCAAGTTGCATGTCCCCGCCCAGGCCCGTGAGGTCTTTGATGTGAGTGGTGCGGGAGACACGGTCATTGCCACCCTGGCGGTTGGTCTGGGGTCTGGCCTGGACATTCAGTCAGCGGTTCAGCTGGCCAACCGAGCTGGGGGCATCGTGGTGGGCAAATTGGGAACCGCCACACTCACAGCCGACGAGCTCTTTACAAAGGATTGAAGCCATGACCATTGTCGTGACCGGTGCAGCAGGTTTTATTGGAAGCAATCTGGTGAAGGCGCTCAACGATCGCGGTGAGCGAGACATCGTGGTGGTGGACGATCTCACTGATGCGGATCGCTTCTTGAACCTGGTGGATTGTGAGGTGGCGGACTACCTGGACAAGGACGAGTTTCTCGATCTGGTCGAGACCAATGCCCTGGACGATTATCTGCAGAGCCTCAATGCCAGCCTGGGGCCCGTTCGCGCGGTGCTTCACCAGGGCGCCTGCTCTGACACCATGGAGACCGATGGCCAGTTCATGATGGAGAACAACTACCGCTATACGCGGGTGTTGCTGGACTGGTGCCAGAACAATGGCCTGCCTCTGCTCTATGCCTCATCGGCGGCGGTCTATGGCGGCTCAACAGTCTTCACCGAGGACCGTGCAGTCGAGGCGCCTCTCAATGTCTATGGCTATTCCAAGTTTCTGTTTGATCAGCACCTGCGTCGGCGGCTGGGACAGCTCACAGCGCCAGTCGTTGGCTTTCGTTACTTCAATGTCTATGGACCTCGGGAGCAGCACAAGGGCCGCATGGCCTCTGTGGCTTACCACCACTTCAATCAGTTCCGAGCCGAGGGTCATGTCCGTCTGTTTGCGGGCTATGACGGCTGGGAGGCGGGCTGTCAGCAGCGAGACTTTGTCTCGGTGGAGGATGTGGTCAAGGTCAACCTGCATTTCTTGGATGCGGCCCTGGCGGGCAAGGCCCAGTCTGGCATTCTGAACCTGGGCACCGGACGAGCCCAGACCTTTAATGAGGTGGCCGTCTCGGTTATCAACACCCTTCGGCAGGCTCAGGGTCAGTCGGCGCAGAGCCTGGCGGACTTGGTGGCGGCTCAGCAGATCGTCTATGTCGATTTTCCTGACGCCTTGAAGGGCAAATACCAAAGCTATACCCAGGCCGACCTAAGCCGGCTGCGCGCTGCTGGCTACGCTGGCCAGTTCCTGTCGGTTCAGGAGGGGGTTGAGCGTTACGTCAAGACTCGCCTGGCCGCGGACTGCTAGGCCTGCTCCGTCTTCTGCCAAAGGGCTGCCTGTGCAGCCCTTTTCTATTTGGCAGAGGTAAAGGATGCGAGATGAACACACGATTCAAAGACCAATGGCTGGCCACCAGTGCCTTGGCCCTGGCCATCGGCTGCGTAGGCATACCAGCCGGGGCCGTGGCACAGGCCTCTTTTTCAAAAGAAGCGAACCTGAAGACGGCTTCGGTGAAGGCCGAGCAGGTGAACGTCAACACAGCCGATGCCAAGCAGCTGCAGCAGGTCAAGGGCATTGGCCCGAGCATGGCGCAGAAGATTGTCACCGCTCGAAAGAAGGGCGGCGAATTTAAGAGCGCCGCCGATTTGTCTCGGCGGGTCAAAGGCCTTGGCGAGAAGCGTCTGGCCAAACTCAAGGCCAATGGACTCTTGATTCCGACAGCGGTCTTGCCCAAGCCGCCCGCGCCGACTGGACCAGATGCGGGTGTGCCGAAGATGCGAAAATAGCGTCCATGACCACCGGCCCAAAGCCCTCTTCCAGTCAGCGCGCCAGTGCGGCCCCCGTCTCAGGCTGGCGTGCCAAGGCTTACGCGCTCTGGTGTCTGGCGCGTTTTGACAAACCCGTTGGCATTTTGCTGTTGCTCTGGCCCACCTGGTGGGCCCTCTGGCTGGCCGCGGAGGGTCTGCCAGACTGGCCTCGGCTGCTGGTCTTTACGCTGGGCACCGTGCTCATGCGAGCGGCGGGCTGTGTGCTCAACGATTTGGCGGATCGGCGCTTTGATGGCGCAGTGGCGCGAACGGCCCAGCGTCGACTGGCCACCGGTGAGGTCAGTGTTCCTCAGGCTGTCGCGCTGGCGCTGGTCTTGCTGGCAGCCAGCGCCAGTCTCTTGGTCTTCTTGAATGAGTTGGCCCGTCAATACGCCTACGTCGCTGTCTTTGTGGCAGCCGCCTATCCCTACTTTAAGCGGTTCTTTCCCATGCCACAGGCCATCTTGGGCATCGCCTTTGGCTTTGGCATTCCCATGGCGTTTGCCGATACCCATGGTCAGGTGCCGCTCTATGCCTGGGGTCTTTGGCTCGCCAACGTGGCTTGGTCCATTGCCTATGACACGGCCTATGCCATGGTCGATCGGGATGACGATGTGAAGTTGGGCCTGCGCAGCAGTGCCATTACCTTTGGACGGGCTGATGTCTTGGCGGTGAGTCTTTGCCAGGGCTTTTTGCTGCTGGCCCTGCTGGCTTTGCCGTTTGTTGTGCCACTGGGGCTGGCGTATTCAGCGGCCTGGGTGCTGGCGGTGGTCTGGTCGTATCGGCTTTTGATGCGGCTGCGGTCTCGTAGTCGAGAAGACAGCTTTTGGGTTTTTCGTCAGAGCCATTGGGTGGGAGCCGTCATCTGGCTGGGCCTGGCTCTGGATTTTCTACTTTAGAAAATCAGGCGCCTTTGCCCATCTCGACCCCACGGTCTCGGGCTGCCTTGAGGGCCTTGGAGATCACCTCATCAAAGCCGCTCTGATCCAGGCTGGCCAGGGCTGCGGCGGTGGTGCCGCCTTTAGAGGTGACCCGCTCGCGCAGGACACTGGGGTGCTCGGTACTCTGGTCCATCAGCAGCGCCGCACCTTTGACGGTCTGCTTGGCCAGCGCCAAGGCCTGATCGGCCGACAGTCCCAGTGACTGTCCAGCAGCCGTCAACGCCTCGACGAATCGAAAGACATAGGCAGGACCAGAACCCGACAAGGCGGTCACGGCGTCCATCAGGCTCTCGTCCTCAATCCAGACCACCTGACCGGCGGCCTGCATGATGCTCTGGGCCTGGTCTTTGGTGACCGGGCTCACCCCGTCTGCTGCAAAAAGCCCTGTCACGCCCTCTTGGATAAGCGCTGGCGTGTTGGGCATGGCGCGAATGACGCGACCGTGGCCAATCTGTTGCTGCAGGCTGGCTGTGCTGATGCCGGCCGCAATCGACAGCCAGGCAGCTTGCGCACTGCCACCGCAGAGTTGATCTCGAAGGCTGCCATGCAGCTCGGCGAAGACCTCGTTGATCTGTTGTGGCTTGACCGCGAGAACGACGAGGCTCACGCCCGCGGTTTTCTGAGCGGCCTGCAGGCTCTCAAAGAGGTTGAAGACGATGCCCTTGGACTGCGCCTTGATTTGTAGGCCATTGGCCAAGGTCTTGCGGGTGGCTTCGAAGGGCTCGATCACCGTCAGGCTATCCACAATCCTGGGCTGAGCTTGGACCAGTCCTCCAATGAGGGCCTGGGCCATGTTGCCGCCACCGATAAACAGAACGTGCAGTCCGCTGAGCATTGATGAGGTCATCTCGGTCCCTTCAGGATGGTCAGCCAGCGCACCCGCATCAGGCTGAGGAGTCCAAAGTATGACAGCGCTGCTGTGGCCATGAGCCCCGCGAGGGCAGCGATCCGCAGCCCAGGTGTTTGACGAAGTGTCAGCCAGTTGAGTTGTCCAGAGAGCCAGTAGAGCAGGGCACCCATCACGGCGGCGGCCAGAACGATTCGAATGATTAGCGACAGCCAGCCGGTCATCGGTGCGTAGGCTCCGCGGGACCGGAGTTTCCAGAACAGAAGACCGGCATTCAGGCAGGCGGCCAGTCCGGTGGCCAGGGCCAGGCCAGCGTGCTGATAGAGCGGCACGAGGACCAGGTTCAGCAGCTGCGTGGTGACCAGGGTCAGCAGGGCAATCTTGACGGGTGTGCGGATGTCTTGGCGGGCATAAAAGCCCGGGGCCAGCACCTTGACAGCGATCAGCCCGGTGAGCCCCACTGCATAGGCGACCATGGCCTGGGCGGTCATGACCAGGTCTTGGTCGTCAAAGGCCCCGTAGTGAAACAGGGCAGAGGCCAGTGGAATGGCCAGCACGGCCAGACCCACCGACGCGGGCACGGCCAAGACCATCACCATGCGCAGACCCCAGTCGATGAGGGCGGAGACTCGGTCTTGCTCGTTGCTGTTGTGGGCCTTGGTCAGGCTGGGCAGCAGGACGGTACCCAGGGCCACACCCAGAAGGGCGGTTGGAAACTCCATGAGCCGATCTGCGTATGACAGCCAGGAGACACTGCCCGTCTGAAGCCGCGAGGCGATGTGGGTGTTGATGATCAGGCTGACCTGGGCCACGGAGACCGCCAGACTGGCCGGCAGCATCAGGGTCAGAATGCGCCGAACATGGGCGTCGGCCATGCTCTCGCGCAGGCTGGCCAGTGGACGGCGAAGCATGGGCCCGAGGGACTTGAGCAGGCCCAGTCTGGCCAGCCCCCAGGCCTGTAGACCCAACTGGGCCACCCCGCCAACCAGGACGGCGACCACCAGGGCCCAGATGGGCTCGTCCAGTTGGGGTGCCAGCAGCAGGGCGCAGCCAATAAATGACAGGTTGAGCAGCACGGGCGTGAAGGCCGGCAGCCGGAACTCGGACCAGGTGTTGAGCACTCCCGCTGCCAGGGCCACCAGGGAGATCATCAGGATGTAGGGGAACATCCAGCGGGTCATGTCGGTGGTGAGCTCAAAGGTGGCGGTATCGCCCGAGAACCCGCCGGTCATGAGCCAGACCAGAACCGGGGCGGCCAGCATGGCCAGCAGGGTGATCAGGCCCAGGACCGCAAAGAGCAAGACACCGACTCGGGCGGCTAGGCTGGCGGCCTGGTCAGGGGACTGCTGGGTTTTGACCTGGCCCAGGACCGGCACAAAGGCCTGGGTGAAGGCCCCTTCGGCAAACAGGCGTCGCAGCAGGTTTGGCAGCCGAAAGGCGACAAAAAAGGCGTCTGTCTGGGCTCCCGCGCCGAACAGGCCCGCCGTCAGGACCTCTCTGAGCAGGCCGGTGATGCGGGACAGCAGGGTCAGCCCACTGACGGTGGCGGCGGTCTTGAGCAGATTCATAAGAACGGCTATAGTGTAGGGCTTTTCCGCTTCGGAACCCTTTTTTTAGGATTTGTTATGGCTAACTCCGCCTCCGCACGCAAGAGTGCCCGTCAAGCTGCTGCTCGCCGCCTGATCAATGCTGGCCTGCGTTCGTCTTACCGTACCGCTGTGAAGTCTGTTCGCAAGGCCGTCGCTGCCGGTGACGCCAAGGCTGCTGCGACCGCTTACAGCGCTGCTTCCAGCGTGATCGACCGCATTGCCGACAAGAAGATTGTTCACAAGAACAAGGCTTCCCGTCACAAGAGCCGTCTGGCTGCTGCTGTTAAAGCAATCGCTGCTTAAGTCGTTGCTTTAGTGGGTCGGGCACCGAAGATGGCGGTGCCCACGCGAACCCAGGTTGTAGCCTCTGCCACGCTGGCCGCAATGGCCAGTTCCAAGTCGGCAGACATGCCCATCGACAGCACATCAAAGCTCTGAGCCTGGCCTGTCGCCGACAGCGCCGAGCGAATGTCATCCTTTAGTCGAACCAGACGCTCGAAGCGCCCGATCGTGACGGCGGGATCTTGGCTTGGCTCAGGAATCGTCATGAGTCCTCGAAGCACCATGGCTGATGGACCCCTTGGGTGCTCAGCGATGAGGGTGGCCATCTGAGCGGCCAGTTCCAGGGCCTGCTCAGGCGCCACCCCGGATTTGCTCTCCTCGCCACTGGTGTTCACCTGGAGGCAGACCTGCAGCGGTTTGAGATGGGCGGGTCGTTGGTCGATGAGTCGCTGGGCAATCTTGAGACGGTCAACGCTGTGGACCCAGTCGAAGTGTTCAGCCACGTCCTTGGTTTTATTGCTCTGAAGAGGCCCAATGAAGTGCCAGCAGGGAGCGCCTGCCGCCGTCGCACCGGTGGGGCCTTGGCCAAGCGCAAGCGCAACAGCCTGAATCTTCTCGACACCCTCTTGGACATAGTTCTCACCAAAGTCGAATTGGCCGGCTTGGATGGCCTGCAGCACAGCGTCCGCTCCGAAGGTTTTGCTCACGGCCATGAGGCGAACGGCCTGTTTGGGCAGTCCATGGGCCTGGCAGGCCTTCTGAATTCTGGCCTGGACCTGATCAAGCGCCTGGGCGATGTCAGTCATGGCCGCTGAGGTTGATCAGAGGAGGACCCGGGCTGACGCTGGTCAGACGGACGCTCCCGTCGGGCTGAGCCTGCCACCATGTCAAACCGCATCCAGCGACACTCAATGTCACCGTTGAAGACGGGGATGCGACGACCCGCCTTGAGGCGAATCGCAGAGTCCAGTTTGAGGTTGTCGGTCAGCAGCCAGGCCTGGTAGCCGGCATAGTGCCGCTTCAGGGTCTCGGAGAGTTTGCGCGGCTCGTCCTCGGTCATTTGAACCCGCTTGCCGTAGGGCAGGTTGGTGATGAGCAGGTTGGGACTGGTGGTGGGCTCTGGTGCTTCGGTTGAGTTCGGTGCGGCGGCCTGAAAGAAATCGGCCTGCTCAAAAGTGAGCTGCTCGCTGATGGCGGGCGGCAGGGCCCTGGCCGCATTCTCTTTCGCCACACGAACCAGCCGCTCATCGAGATCTCGGCCCACCATGGTTGGCAAGGCCAGTCCAGTGGCCTTGGCCCAGGCTGCGGCGCAGGCCGCGCGCAGGGCGATGAAATCCACTCGTCCGAACGGAGAAGCCTTGTTGAAATCTTCACAGGCAAAGCGTCTGGGATTGGTCGGGTGAAAACCCGGGGCCAGACCAGCGAGCAGGCTCGCCGCCTCGATCAGCAGCGTGCCACTGCCGGCCATGGGGTCGATCACCACCTGAGGACTTGGCGTCGTTGCCCCCACCTGCTCAAGACCCGTCATCTGGACCAGGGCTGCCGCCAGGTTTTCACGCAAGGGAGCCTCGCCCTTGGCCAGTCGCCAGCCGCGCTTGAACAAGGGCTCTCCACTGGTGTCAATGGACAGGGTGGCCTTGTCGCCATCGATGTAGACCCAGATTCGAATGTCAGGGTTTCGGGTATCGACGGAGGGACGCTCGCCGGTCAGATCACGCAGCCGATCACAGAGTCCGTCTTTGACCTTGAAGCCTGCAAAGGGAAGGGCCAGCTCAAAGGGCGCGGGGCGGCCTTGGTTGACGTCGATGCGAATGGTTTGGGCTGGGTGCAGAAACTTTTCCCAGGGCAGCCGCTTGGCTGCTGCATAGAGGTCGTCTGCTGATCGCAATCGCAGTTGGTCGAGCATGAGCAGAATGCGAGTGGGCGTCCGACACCAGAGATTGGCTCGGGCGATGGCTGTCGCGTCGGCTCGAAACCAGCAGCCAGCTTTGCCAGCCTGGACTTCTCCAACGCCCTCGATGCTGGAGAGCTCCTGGGCCAGGCAGGCCTCAAGGCCGGATGGACAAACGGCGAAGGCAGAGAGCTGGGTCATTAAAAGGGCTTGACCACCACCAGGATCACTGCGCCAAGCAGCATGATCACCGGGACCTCGTTAAACCAACGAAACCAGATGTGGGACTTGGTCATGCTGCCGGCTTGGAACTTTTTAATCATGGCGCCGCAGACATGGTGGTAACCGACCAAGGCCAAGACGATGGCCAACTTGGCATGCATCCAGCCGTTGCCTGGTCCTTGGCCAATGCCAAAACCCAGCCAAAGCCAGAAACCGAAGAAGAGGGTCCCGATCATGAGCGGCATCATGAAGCGGTAGAGCTTGCGACTCATCAGCAACAGGCGGTCACGCTCGGCCTGCCCCTCGGGGCCACTGGGCACCATGGCCAGGTTCACGAAGATGCGCGGCAGGTAGAACAGGCCGGCAAACCAGCTGGTGACAAAAATAATGTGAATGGCTTTTACCCAGAGGATGGCCATGCGTCAGATCTCCGTTGTCAGTGAACGCGCGCAGTCAGCGCGTCTTGGGGTTTAGCTTCGAATGTGTCCGTCACCGAAGACGATCCACTTGAGGGTGGTGAGGCCTTCCAGTCCAACCGGTCCGCGGGCATGCAGCTTGTTGGTCGAGATGCCGATCTCGGCCCCCAGTCCGTATTCAAAGCCGTCTGCAAAGCGGGTGGAGGCGTTGATCATGACCGAGGACGAGTCGACTTCGCGCAGAAAGCGCATGGCGGTGCTGTGGTTTTGGGTGACGATGCTGTCGGTGTGGGCCGAACCGTATTGGGCAATGTGGTCCATGGCCTCATCCACATCCTGGACCAGTTTGATCGCCAGAATGGGGGCCAGGTATTCGGTGGCCCAGTCTTCCTGGGTGGCAGAGACCAGGTCGCTGTCCTTGAAGCCGGCGGCGAGCAAAACGGCGCGAGTCTGGTCGCAGACGCGCAGCTCAACCCCTTTGGACTGGTAGATCTTGCACAAATCGGGCAGCACCTGGTCCGCGATGGACTGCGCCACCAAGAGGGTCTCCATGGTGTTGCAGGGCGCGTAGCGCTGGGTCTTGGCGTTGTCCGCGATTCGAATGGCCTTGTCGACACAGGCATCGCTGTCGATGTAGACATGGCAGATGCCATCGAGGTGTTTGATGACGGGCACGGTGGCTTCGTTGGTGATGCGCTCGACCAGCGACTTGCCGCCTCGGGGGACGATGACGTCGATGAACTGCGGCATGGTGATCATGGCACCAACTGCTGCGCGGTCTGCGGTGGGAACAACCTGAACGCCTGCCTCGGGAAGGCCCGCTCGGACCAGGGCCTGAGAGATCAGACCGGCCAGGAATTGGTTGGAATGAAAGGCCTCGGAACCACCCCGCAAGACCGTGGCATTGCCCGACTTCAGGCAGAGCGCGGCTGCATCGATGGTCACATTGGGACGTGATTCATAGATGATGCCAATGACCCCCAGCGGTACGCGCATATGACCGACTTGAATACCGGTGGGCTGAATCCGCAGGTTGGTCATCTCGCCAACAGGATCTGCGAGAGCAGCGATCTGGTGAAGACCAGCGACCATGGTCTGAATGGCTTTGTCTGATAAGGCCAGTCGATCAACAAAGGCTGCGTCATGACCGGCCGCCTTGGCGGCCTGCAGGTCCTGGTCATTGGCTTGCTTGAGCGCTGCTTGGGATTGATCGATGGCCTGGGCGAGCAACAGCAGGGCCTGGTTTTTCTGGGCGGTGCTGGCCGCGGCCATGCGACGACCTGCCTGGCGGGCGTTTTCACCCAACCGGGTCATCATGGTTTGAATGTCTTGGCTCATCTTGATCTTGATAGGGAGAGCGCCAGCCTTTCGAGCGCCATCCACGGGTCCTCTGCGAGTAGTCCTTTCGCCATTGTATCGATGCGTCCCAGCTCCCGCAGGGCTTCTGTGGCGCGTTCAATCGGTAGACGGCGCACCGCGTTGGCCACACTCCAGATGAGCAGGGGCAGGGCTTCTCCCTCCTCGCGCAGGCCACGCAGCATGCGCAGACTTCGCTTGGCATCACCGGCCAAGAAGGCGTCACCCAGTTGAAAGGGGCTAAAGCGAGCCGCATCGGTCACCGCCTCTTGCATCTCGGCCGCGGTGATGGGGGCGTTGGGGTCTTTTCTCGGCAGGTGGACCAGTTTGAGGATTTCCTGGTGGGCGGCCGCTAGATTGCCCTCGGATTTGGTGGCCAAGACCGATATGGCCTGCGGCTCCGCCTTGAGCCCGGCCTTGGTGAGTCGCGCCATGATCCAGCTGGGCAGGTCGGAGACCTGAAGCTCCGGCACGCTGATGACCAGGCCTTTGTTGGAGAAGGCGTTGAACCAGCCTGTGGCCATCATGGTGCGGTCTGCTCTGGGTAACAACAGCACCACTGCGGTGTCTGGGGCCGGTGACTCGGCCCAGGCGGTCAGCGCCTTGTTGCCCTCGGTACCAGGCTTGCCAGTGGGCAGGCGCAGCTCCAGGATGCGTCGGCTTGCAAACAGGGAGGGCGCATTGGCCTCAGCCAGCCAGCCCCGCCAGTCAAAACTGCGGTCGGTGGTCTCGCTCAGGCGTTCATCGAAGCCTTGTTGTCGAAGAAAACCACGAACCAAGTCCGTGGCCTCGGTGGTCAGCAGTGGGTCGTCGCCACTGATGGCCCAGCTGCTGGGGACTGCATCGGGAGATGAAAACTGAGTGGCGAGCTGGCTGGTGAGCAGCTCAGGCTTTTTCGGATCGAGCCGGATCTGCATAGGTGGAGATGGTGGCCAGGCGCCGAAGGATCTGCTGCAGGATGTCCTCTTCCATGGCGTTGATCTGGAACTTCTCAGCGTCGTCGGTGGAGAGCACCTCTGA
This sequence comes from Burkholderiaceae bacterium, assembly GCA_049418645.1. GTDB lineage: Bacteria > Pseudomonadota > Gammaproteobacteria > Burkholderiales > Burkholderiaceae_A > Hahnella. The sequence goes on from JBMSJG010000004.1 coordinate 14,832, forward strand.
TTCACTCACGCTGATGGCTCGTCGCAGCTCAATGGTGTCGGTGGCGATCAGCGACCGGCCCAAGGGATCCTCGACACGGAAGGTCACGGCGGTGCGCAGTTCGATCTCACGGGGACGGCCCGATCCCGAGAAGCCCACCACCAGGCGTTGCTGGTTGATTTGCAAGACACGGCAGACGACCTCAGCCTCGGCAATGCGCGAGACCAGTTGCAGCCGATAGCGGGTCTTGAGTTCCCGGCGAAGCCGTTCGGCCAGGCCGCTGCCCGCGATGGCTTGAGCCATCTCGCCCCCCAGCTTGGTGCGCTCTTCCTCAGACAGGCTGCGATCCACCACGGGACCCTGGCCAGGGGAGAGCACCATGATGCGCTTAAAGCCAAAGTTGTAGCCCGCACCACGGATTCGCCAGCCACAGCCGGTCAGGCTGGCTGCAGTGAGCAGACCCATCCACAGCCCGCCGCGTCTCAGCAGATGACGGCGTGTGATGACGACAGTGGCGGAAGAATTTCCCATGAGGCTAGGGTATCAGACCACCAGGTTGACCAGTCGGCCGGGCACCACGATGGCCTTGCGCAAGGGCTTGCCCTCTGAGAACTTGGCAAAGGCTTCGCTGGCCAAGGCGGCCGACTCGATGGTCTTTTGGTCTGCATCTGCGGCCACCGTCAGGCTGCCACGCAGCTTGCCGTTGATCTGCAGCATCAGCTCCACACTGTCGCGGACCAGCGCGGCCTCGTCGACCTGCGGCCATGGGGCATCGAGCAGGTCGCCATGGACACGGCTGTAGCCCAGGGCGTTCCAGAGATAGCAACCAATGTGGGGCACCACTGGGTAGAGAATCCGCAGCAGCAGGCTGAGGCCCTCATGCAGCACAGCGGCTAGATCACCCGATGGCTGCCCAGAGGCCTTGGCGGCGTCCTCCAAGGTGTTGAGCATCTTCATGCAGGCCGAGACCACCGTGTTGTATTGACGGCGGGTTAGGTCGAAGTCAGCCTGCTTGAGCAGTTCATGCAGGCTCCGACGCAGGTCCTTCGCGGCCACATCGGTCGGCGCGATCGAACCTTGCGTGTCTTGTTTGCACAGCCACTCCTGGTGGGTCGCTGCAAAGGACCAGAGTCGTTTGAGGAATCGATGAGCGCCTTCGACCCCGGCGTCGGACCATTCGAGGGTCTGCTCGGGTGGGGCCGCAAACATGGTGAACAGGCGGGCGGTATCGGCTCCGTAGCGGTCAATCAGCGCCTGTGGGTCGATGCCGTTGTTTTTGGACTTGGCCATCTTCTCGGTCCCACCAATTTCCACGGGCTTGCCATCGGACTTGAGGGTGGCGGAGATGGGGCGACCCTTGTCATCGAATTGCACTTCGACGTCGGCGGGATTGAACCATTGCTTACGACCCGATGGGTCATCGCGGTAGTAGGTCTCGTTGAGCACCATGCCCTGGGTCAGCAAATTAGAGAAGGGCTCGTCAAACTTGACCAGTCCCAGGTCGCGCATGACCTTGGTCCAGAACCGGGCGTAGAGCAGGTGCAAGACCGCGTGCTCGATGCCACCGATGTACTGGTCCATGGGCATCCAGTAGTCAATGCGCTCATCGACCATGGCCTGGTCATTGCCCGGGCTGCAATAGCGCATGTAGTACCAGCTGGAATCAATGAAGGTGTCCATGGTGTCGGTCTCCCGACGGGCCGGCTTGCCGCAGCAGGGACAGCTGACCTTGAGGAAGGCCTCGGACTTGTTCAGTGGATTGCCACTGCCATCGGGCACCAAGTCCTCCGGCAGCACAACGGGCAGGTCCTTCTCGGGCACTGGCACCTCACCGCAGGACTCGCAATGGATGATGGGAATGGGTGTGCCCCAGTATCGCTGGCGGGAGATGCCCCAGTCGCGAAGGCGGAAGGTTTCCTTCTTGTCGCCCAGGCCCTTCTCGGACAGGACCTTGGCCACGGCGTTGACGGCGGCCTGATGGTCCAGACCATCAAAGACGCCACTGTTGATGGTCTGCACCTGCTGCTTGTCGGCATACCAGTCTTGCCAGGCTTGGTCGTTGAAAGAGGCGCCGGCCGAGGCAGAGTCGCTGGTGGGCTGAATGACTTGGCGAATGGCCAGACCGTATTTGAGGGCGAAGGCAAAATCGCGCTCGTCGTGGGCTGGGACGCCCATGACCGCGCCATCGCCGTAGCTCATCAGGACGTAGTTGCCCACCCAGACCGGCACCTGCTCGCCGGTGATGGGATGAACCACGGTGAGTCCGGTGTCCATGCCCTCTTTTTCTCGGGTGGCCAGGTCGGCCTCGGCCACGCTGCCGGCCTTGCAGGTCTCGATGAAGGCGGCCAGAGCTGGGTTGTGAAGGGCTGCGACGGTGGCGATGGGATGCTCTGCGGCCACGGCCATGAAGGTCACGCCCATGATGGTGTCGGCACGGGTGGTAAAGACAAAGACCTTGCCATCGTTGATGAGTTGACCGCCGGCGTCTTTGATCTGGTGTTCAAAGGCAAATCGCACGCCGGTGGATTTGCCAATCCAGTTCTCCTGCATCAGCTTGACGCGCTCGGGCCAGCCCAGGCCTTCCAGGCCAGAGATCAGCTCGTCGGCGTATCGGGTGATGCCCAGGTAGTACATGGGGATCTCGCGCTTTTCGACGACCGCGCCACTGCGCCAGCCCTTGCCATCGACCACCTGTTCGTTGGCCAGCACTGTCTGATCCACCGGATCCCAGTTCACCGTACCGGTCTTGAGGTAGGCAATGCCCTTTTCACGCATCTTTAGAAAGAGCCACTGATTCCACTTGTAGTAGTCGGACTTGCAGGTGGCTGTCTCGCGAGACCAGTCAATGGCCAGGCCCATGGACAGCATCTGGCGTTTCATGGTCTGGATGTTGTCGTAGGTCCAGGCCGCTGGGGCCACGCCATTGGCCATGGCAGCGTTCTCGGCCGGTAGGCCGAAGGCATCCCAGCCCATGGGCATGAGCACGTTGTAGCCCTGCATGCGCAGCGCCCGGGCCATGACATCGTTGATCGTGTAGTTGCGCACGTGACCCATGTGCAGACGGCCCGAGGGGTAGGGCAGCATGGAGCAGGCGTAGTACTTGCCCTTGGGGTACTTGGGATTGTTCTCAATGGCCTTGTAGGCATCTTTTGCAAGCCAGTCGGCTTGCACCTGCGCCTCAATGGCTTTGGCGTCGAATTGGGAATCGAGGGAGGAGAGGGTCTGTGACACCGCTTGCTTTCTAGGTCGCGACAAAACGCCCATTTTAGCCTTTGAGGCCTGCTCGGAGTGGCCTGCCGAAGGGGTCCGGCCCAGCCCTTTAGAATCGAGGCATGTCTGCCTCCAATATTGCGGCTCTGGTCGAGAGCCTAAACCCACCTCAGCAAGCCGCTGTCACCCTTCCCAAAGAGCCCGCCCTGATTCTGGCGGGGGCCGGCAGCGGCAAGACCAGGGTCCTGACCACCCGCATTGCCTGGCTGATTTCCACCGGTCAGGTCAGCCCCTATGGCTTGTTGGCGGTCACCTTTACCAACAAGGCAGCCCGGGAGATGCTGGCCAGGCTGAGCGCCATGCTGCCGGTCAACCTCAAGGGCATGTGGGTCGGCACTTTTCATGGTCTGTGTAACCGCCTGTTGCGGGCCCACCATCGCGAGGCGGCCTTGCCCGCGACTTTTCAGATTCTGGATTCGCAAGACCAGCTGGCATCGATCAAGCGGCTCATGAAGGCCATGGGTGTGGACGATGAAAAATACCCGCCGCGTCAGGTGCAGTCGTTTATCAACAGTGCCAAGGAGCAGGGCCTGCGTCCCTCGGCCGTTGATGACAGCGATGGCTACAACAAGAAGTTTGTGGCGATCTATCAGGCCTATGACGAGCAGTGTCAACGCGAGGGTGTGGTGGATTTTGGGGAGCTGCTCTTGCGCAGCGTGGAGCTGCTCTCTCGCAACACCGCCCTGCGGGATCACTATCGACAGCGGTTTTCCCATGTGTTGATTGATGAGTTTCAGGACACCAACCCCCTGCAGTACCAGTGGCTCAAGCAGCTCAGCACGGCCCAGACCGGTGTGTTTGCCGTCGGCGACGATGACCAGAGCATCTATGCCTTCCGAGGTGCGGACGTGGCGAATATGAAGCGCTTCGAGTCCGAGTTTGGCGTGCAGCATCTGGTCAAGCTCGAGCAGAACTACCGCTCACACGGCCACATCCTGGATGCGGCCAACGCCCTGATTCGAAACAACACCGATCGGCTGGGTAAGAACCTCTGGACCGATGCGGGCGTTGGGGAGCCTCTGCGTGTCATGGAGACGGCCAGCGATTTGCTCGAGGCCCATTGGCTGGTTGAAGAGATCAAGACCCTGGTGAACGAGGGCAGCCTTCGCAGCGAGATTGCCGTGCTCTATCGCAGCAATGCCCAGTCTCGCGTGATTGAGCAGACGCTCTTTAACGCTGGCATTCCCTACAAGGTCTACGGGGGCCTGCGATTCTTCGAGCGAGCCGAGATCAAGCACGCCCTGGCCTACCTGCGTTTAATGGAGAACCCGCACGAGGACACCGCCTTCCTGCGGGTGGTGAATTTTCCAACCCGCGGCATTGGTGCAAGAAGCATTGAGCAGTTGAGCGATCTGGCCAAGGCTCATGGCACCAGCCTGTACGCGGCCTCCGTGCATCTAGAGGGCAAGGCCGGTGTCTCGGTCCGTGGCTTTGTTCAGATGATTGAGTCTTTGCGGTTCGAGACTCAGGGGGCGCCCCTGAAAGACTTGGTGGAGTTGATGCTCGAACGCTCTGGGCTGGTTCGTCATTTTGAGACCGAGCGAGAGGGACGCGAACGCGTTGAGAACCTGCTGGAATTGGTGAACGCGGCGGCAGCCTTTGGATACGAGGAGGGCCTGGACCCGAACGTGCCAGCCAACCTAGGCGTGAGCATGCCCGTGGATGCGGGACAGCCCGGACAGGTGGTACAGGCCATTGCTCAGGCCGACGGTGTCGTCTTGGATTCGGGTGATGCGGTGGTGCCACTGGCCAGTCCGTTATCGATGTTCCTGAGTCACGCATCCCTTGAGGCCGGTGACAACCAGGCAGCCGAGGGTCAGGATGCCGTTCAGCTCATGACCATTCACTCGGCCAAGGGGCTGGAGTTCAACACGGTCTTCATCACTGGTCTGGAAGAGGGCCTCTTCCCCCATGAGAACAGCGCAGCTGAACTCGATGGCCTGTCCGAGGAGCGACGGCTGATGTATGTGGCCATCACACGAGCCCGCAGGCGGCTGTATCTGTCGATGTCCCAGACCCGCATGCTGCATGGCCAGACTCGCTACAACATGCGTTCACGCTTTTTAGAGGAACTCCCAGAGGGGGCCTTGAAGTGGCTGACGCCTAGGCTGGGCAAGCCCGCTGGTTCGGGGATGGGCAGCGGCGCAAGCGGCTATGGGGGCTATGGTGGATCGGGTGGTGGATCGGGCTCGACCTATGGTGGTTATGGCAGTGGCTCCAAAAGTCGCGGATCCAGCTGGGCCGACCAAGACAGCAGCAAGTCCTCTAGGGGTGGCGGCTACGGACGCGGGGCCGATGCCCCCTACATGGGCGGGCCTGCACAGCTGCGGGGTGTGACCCATGACAGTGGGTTTCAGATCGGCCAGGCGGTCCGCCATGCCAAGTTTGGTGATGGCGTGATCACGGCGCTGGAGGGCAGTGGCAGTGACGCGCGGGCTCAGGTCTCGTTTAAGCGCGAGGGCAGCAAATGGCTGGCCCTGTCGGTGGCCAAACTCGATCGGATCTAGTCGGCCTGGCGCTCTTCGAAGATGTCTCGGGTGCTGGCGTAAAACGAGCCATGGCCGATGGCCATGAGCAGCAGCGAGACTGGCATGATCACCAGCAAGACCAGTTGTGGATTGCCGCCCAGAGCGCCAATGCCCAGTGAGATCAACAGGCTGACCGCAATGATCAGCAGCAGCCAGGCCAGGCCATAACGCAGGAAGGCTCCGCGGTTGAGCCAGACCGAGACCCAGGAGTAGAAGATGGCCTTGGGCACCGACAGGCCTCGCCAGACAACCAGTTGGGGTGCAAACCAGAACGCCATCATGACGGGGATGTAGGCGAGGAATCCTACGATCAGTCCCCAGGGCAACTCTCGTTGCAGGGTGAGCAGGTCTTCTTCTGTGGCGCCCTTTTCAACCATGGAGAGCAGTTCACCACCACCGACCAAAGAAGCCAGGAGCAGGACGGCCGCCAGGGCGAGGGTGTAGGCTCCGCCGAGTTGGAGCAGGGTTCTGGCCTGACCATTTCGAAAACCAGAGATCAGCATGGTCGGCGTGGCTGCCTCTTTGCGGTCGATCGCACGGGCCAGGTTGATGAAGCCAAAGCTCAGACCAGGCGAGAGCAGCAGCGGCAGGATGATGCCCACCAGGGGCAGGCTGCCGATGAGCACCAATCCAACCCAGTAGGCCATGAGGGTCAAAAACCATATCAGGGGTTGGCGGTGAAAGAGTGAGAAGCCTTCTATGAGCCAGGCTTGTCCGACTTTGGCAGTCACCAGGTGGGGGCGATCGAGCATCTTCATGGGATTAGGACTGCATTTCTGAGCGGCGGTTTCGCAGAATCCGCTCGAAGTGGGTCGGATCCTTTGGCTTGAGCATGCTGGCTTGTCGGGGTAGGTGCCAGTCGTAGAGTCGGGAGATCCAAAACCGCAGGGCTGCAGCCCGGAGTTGCATGGGCATGGCCCGTGCCTCCAGGGCGGACAGGGGTCTGACGCTCTCGTAGCCTGCCATGAGCGCTTGATATCGGGGTGGATCCCAGCGCCCCGAGTCGGTCGGGGAGTGGTCAATACACCAGTCATTCAGTGTGACGGCCAGGTCGAAGGTCAGGGTGTCTACCCCAGCGAAGTAGAAGTCGATAAAGCCACCCAGGATGGGCTGATCAGGACTGCCATCGAACAGCACGTTGTCGCGAAAGAGGTCCGCATGAACGGCTCCACGCGGCAATTGCTGCGACAGTGGTGTCGCAGCAAAGTCGGTCTGCGCTTGAAGTTCTTGGGCCAGCAAGGCCTGGTCTGGCTCTGACAGGTGAGGCATGACAATGGGCGCTGTCTCTTGCCACCAAGACAGGCCACGCAGATTGGGCTGCTGGCCTTTGAAGTCGGCCACTGCCAGGTGGGCCTGGGC
>JBMSJG010000005.1:0-19734 GCA_049418645.1 Burkholderiaceae bacterium
TCCATCAGCGCAATTTCCTGAGGGGTGGTGACGATCAGGGCCCCAGTGATGGGGACGTTCTGGGCCAGCGTCAGGTGAATGTCACCGGTGCCCGGGGGCATGTCAATCAGCAGGTAATCCAAATCCCGCCAGGTGGTCTGCCGAAGCAGCTGGTCTAGGGCCTGGGTCACCATCGGACCCCGCCAGACCATGGCCTGGTCCTTGTCAATCAGAAAACCAATCGAGTTGGACTGCAGTCCATGGCCCATCATGGGCTCGATGGTCTGGCCATCCACCGACTCGGGACGCCCAACAATGCCCAACATGGTCGGAATACTGGGGCCATAGATGTCCGCATCGAGCACTCCGACCGTGGCGCCTTCGGCCGCCAGGGCCAGGGCCAGGTTGACTGTGGTGGTGGACTTGCCAACCCCACCCTTACCCGAGGCCACCGCAATGATGTTCTTGACATTGGGAATGAGCTTCACACCCCTCTGGACCGCATGGGCAATGATCTTCTGACTAACTGACACGCTGACATTGCCCACCCCTGGCAAGGACCTTATGACAGCAATCACCGACTTGCGAATGGCATCAAACTGGCTCTTGGCAGGGAAGCCGAACACAACGTCCAGGCTGACATCGGCTCCCTGAACCTGAATGTTCTTGGCCATGCCGGCCGAGACCACATCGGTCTGAAGTTCGTTGATTTGAACGGCTTTCAAGGCCTGGTTAACCGCTTCAATGGTCAGTGACACACCGCATCCTTTTGGAGAATTCGTTGAAGATATGAGGAACGCACCATAGCAAACTTGGTGACAAAACCATCTTGGGAAAAGCGTGAATGCCCTTGAGGCAAACGGGGTTAAACCACCGCCGTTGACATAGGCAGCACCGACTGGTTGGGCGGTGACTCGTAGCCAACCAAATGGGCCAAGGACTGGCCCCAGCTGGGCTCTTGTAGCCGGGTCAGCAGGGCCTCAATCGCCGGATCGTTCAGCCCGTCGTGGTGCAGTGCGAGCCAGTAGTCCTCCTGGAACAGCGGCACAAAGCCCAGGCCCCTGGCCTGCGCGACAGACGCCAGCCCCAGACCCAGGTCAGCCCCGCCTGTTCGCACGGCCTCGGCCACCGCCGCATGCGATGGCTCCTCGTAGCGGTAGCCCTTGATCGCATCACCCGTTAAGCCCTTGGACTTCAACCAGGTGTCGACAAACAGACGCGTGCCCGCGCCCTGGGCTCGGTTCACAAAACGGAATCGGCCGAGCAGCAGGTCGTCCAGGCCTCTAATCTTGAGCGGATTGCCCGGTTCGACCATCAAACCCTGCTGGCGGCGAGCGAAACAGACTGCATTAACCTTGAGACTGCCCAGCGCCTGGTGCATTTGACCAACCAACTCTGAACGCAGACCAGATGGGACCTGGCCGGCCACCGGCACGTGGAACCCGGCCACCTGAACACGTCCGTCCGCCATGGCAGCCAGAGCATCCAAACTACCCGAGAACCGAAGGTCCAGATAGAGGCTCGACGGCTGAACATACTGGCGGAACAAAGCCAAAGCATCGTCGTGGCTGGCCATCATGGGCAGCACATGGGCATTGTCATCAAAGGCCATCCCAAAGGCGCGTTCAAGATCCGCTCGTAGGGCAGCAATCTGCGGCGCCAGGCGGGACTGGGCATGACGCTCAGCCCACAACAACTTTTGACCAAACTCCGTTAGTCGAGCCTTTTGACCTTTTTCCCAGACGATCAAGAGACGATCAAAGTCCTCTTCCCAACGCTTGAGTTCTCCCCAGACATGGCGATAAGACAGGCCCAAGGTCCTGGCTGCCGCCGAGATCGAACCCCGGCGCTCAACCGCATCAAGCATCTGAAAGAGTGGGTGTAGCACCAGATCGCTGCTCGCCGTGCCCTTGACCAGGCTGTAGGCCAGTTCGACTCGATGGTGTCCTTTATGCATAGTTCTTCATATGGTCATACTGTGAGACAGTCCGTAGCATACGCCCTCTCCTATGAACAGCCTCTCCGACAGTTTTGTTGTGGCCTTTGGCCTGATCACCAGCCTGGATGCGGGCCTGGTGGAGATCGTGGCCCGCAGCCTGACGGTCAGCCTTTGGGCCACGCTTCTGGCCTTCGTGATTGGCGCGGGTGCTGGCAGCCTGCTGGCCATTGCCTCGTTTCGATTCAAACCGCTGGCAATCGTCTTGCTGAACACCTATGTCGCCATTCCCGCTGTGGTGGTCGGCTTGATCGTTTACATCCTGCTCTCCAGGTCAGGGCCTCTTGGCGAATTGGGATGGCTCTTTAGCGTCAAGGCCATGGTATTGGCCCAGACCATTCTGGTGATCCCATTGGCTGCCACCATGACACGACAGATCATTGGCGATGCGCACCAGCAACTCGGTGAGCGCCTGCAGTCACTTGGGGCTGCTCGCCTGACCACCGCGCTCTTGCTGCTGATCAACGAGCGCCATGCTCTGATGACCGTCTTGGTGACCTGCTTTGGAAGAGCCATCTCCGAGGTCGGTACCGTGATGATGGTCGGCGGCAACATCGAGGGCTTCACCCGGGTCATGACCACCGCCATTGCCCTGGAGACCAGCAAGGGCGACCTGCCTTTGGCCATCGGCCTCGGCGTGGTCCTGCTGGCTGTGGTGCTGCTGCTCAACGGTCTTTTATCCGCTCTGCGCAGCCTTCAACCAGCTGAGCCCAAGGCCAGCTAATGAGTCAGGCCATGCGAATCGAGCTCATAGACCTGGAGTACGGCGTGGATCCAGACCATTCCATCCTCAGAATCGAGCACCTGGTGATTGAGCCAGGTCAGCCAACTGCACTGGTGGGACCCAACGGATCCGGCAAGACCACCCTGCTTCGGCTCTTGCATGGACTGATCAGGCCACGATCGGGCCGCATTCTCGGTCTAGACTCAGCGCGAACTGCCATGGTCTTTCAGCAGTCCCGACTGTTGCGCATGAGTTGCCGCCACCAGCTCATGCTGGCGGGGTGGCTGGCCGGGCAGCCGGTCGGTCAGTTGGGGGCGGCTGCAGACCTCTGGCTCAAGCGTGTGGGACTACACGAGGCCGCTGGCCAGAGGGCCACCACACTGTCTGGCGGACAGCAACAAAGGCTGGCGATTGCCCAGGCCTTGCTCCGTCAGCCCGAGCTGCTGCTCCTCGACGAGCCCACGGCCAGCCTGGACGCCCAGCAGACCCCGCTGATGGAGACACTGTTTCAGGGTTGTCAGTCGAAGCCCCATGCCAATGGGGAGCCACCCAGCCTCGTCTTCACCAGCCACGACCAGGATCAGGTAAAACGCCTAGCCCGCCGTGAGATCCGCCTGGAGCAAGGCCAAATAGTCTCTGACCAATTGCTATGAAGCGCACTACATATCGCCAATCGCGGCGTGACTGACTAGCCTAGCGACTCCTCTCAATCGCATTCAGGAGTCGCTGTCAGATGATTAGAACCACCCAACGCCTTCGTCGTCAGTTTCTGGCCTTGGCCGCTGTTGCCGCTTTTGGGGTTCAGCCCATGGCCCAGGCCGCTGAGACCATCACCATGGCCTCCACCACCTCGACCGAGGCCAGCGGTCTGCTCGGCTTCATGCTGCCCGAGTTCAAGAAGGACACTGGCATTGGCGTAAAAGTCGTTGCCGTTGGAACGGGACAGGCGATTGACATGGCCAGGCGTGGCGATGCCGACGTTCTGTTCGTTCATGACAAAAAGCAGGAAGAGCAGTTTGTGGCCGATGGATTTGGCCTGGCTCGCAAAGACGTCATGTACAACGACTTTGTCTTGATTGGACCCAAGTCGGACCCCGCCAAGGCCAAGGGCAATAGCATCAACAACGGCCTTGCGGCAGTAGCCAAATCCAACGCGGCCTTTATTTCGCGTGGAGACAAAAGCGGGACCCATGCAGCCGAACTGCGGTACTGGGCGGCTGCTGGCGTCAGCGACAAGGGCAAGGGTTACGCCGAATGCGGCTGTGGCATGGGTGCTGCACTGAATACCGCCTCAGCCAAATCAGCCTACGTTCTCTCAGACCGGGCCACCTGGGCCAACTTCAAGAATCGCGGCGAGCAGTCTATTTTGGTTGAAGGCGACAAGGCGCTGTTCAACCAATACGGCGTGATTGTTGTAAACCCAGCCAAGCACCCGCACGTGAAAAAAGACAGCGCACAGAAATTTGCGGACTGGGTGGTCTCGAAGCGAGGTCAATCCGTCATCGCGGCCTACAAAATCGGCGGCGAACAGCTGTTTTTTGGTAACGCCCAGTAAGCTGCGCTAGACCAGACTATCAAAGGGGAGTACCACCACGGGCTCCCCTTTTTCTATGACTGAGGTCTGATGTCCCAGCACCACCAGGCAATTGGCATCGCTCATGGACCTCAGAATGCCGGAGCCCTGACCACCGGTGGTCCGCACAAAGGTACGGCCATCGGCACCAACAAAGAGTTGGCCACGTCGATACTCGGTTCGACCAGGCTTTTTGGGAATCCGCTCATCACTGATGGCCGACATGGGCATGGACTGCTCTTTGGGAGCGCCCATCATCGTCAGCAGGCCATGTCGAACAAAGATGTAGAACGTCACCATCACTGCGACCGGGTTGCCGGGCAGGCCAAACAACACCGCCGAGTCGCCCTGACCCACGCGTTCCCCAGACCAGATGCGGCCAAAGGCCATCGGGCGGCCGGGCCGCATGGCGATGCGCCAGAACGTCACGTCGCCAAGCTTGGCCATCATGGCCTTGATGAAATCCGCCTCTCCGACCGACACGCCGCCGGATGTCACGATCGCATCTGCCGAAGCGGCCGCCTGACGGAAGGCCTGCTCCAGAGCCTGAGGCTGGTCAGGGATGACTCCCATGTCCACCACGTCCACCCCGAGGCGACTGAGCATGCCAAAAATGGTGTATCGGTTGCTATCGTAAACACACCCTGGCTCCAAGACCTCTCCCACCGAGCGCAGTTCGTCACCGGTTGAGAAAAAGGCCACCCGAAGACGTCGCCGGACTGATAACTCCGCATAGCCCAGCGAGGCGGCCAAGCCCAAATCCGCTGGCCGAATGAGCCGGCCAGCCTGAAGGGCCGCCTTGCCCTTGGTCAGGTCCTCACCGGCCAGCCGACGGTTGTCACCCTGGCGCACAGCGCGGCTCAGAAACACCACCTGCTCACCCTGACGCTCGGTGAATTCCTGGGGAATCACGGTGTCACAACCGGCGGGCATCACCGCACCGGTCATGATGCGAATACAAGACCCCGGTGGACAGGCTTGCTCAAAGAGACGACCCGCGAAGGCCTCACCCGCCACCGTCAGACGAACCTGCTCGGCTGCGCCAGCCAGTAGGCCGCCATCGAATGCGAAACCATCCATCGCCGCGTTGTCATGGCTGGGCACATCGATGGGAGAGACCAGGTCCTGGGCTAGGACTCGGCCCAATGCATCGCGGACGGCTACACGCTCGGTGGCCAAGTCCTGAAGCACTGGTGCACACAAGCCATCGATGACCTCCAAGGCCTTGTCAACGGGCAAGGCCTCTGGGTCGTAGCCAGTGATACAGGAGACGATTTGATCGAGATTGGTGAGCGCGGACATGTTGATAGATCAGGACCTAGCTGCGGCCTTCCAGTTCTTTGAGTTCGTCAAGCGTATTGACGTTGAAGAAGGCTTGGCTATCAGGGAATTCCACCTCCAAGGCCCCAAGGGTCTTGGTCCACTGGTCAATCTTGCGACCGCCCTTGGTCACATACTGCATCAAGCTGTCATGGACATCGGCCCGCATCAACAGAAAGACCGGATGCGTCTGACGCCGACCATCTGACTCCACCGTGACGGGCATGGCCAGTGGCGCGTTGTCTCGCATGGCGGCCTCTAATAATCGTTGGACCAAATCCTCGGGAAAATTCGGCACATCACACGGTACCGCCTGCAGATACGGTGTGGTCGAGACCGACAGCCCAGCCAGAAAGCCAGCCAGCGGACCCTGAAACCCTTCCAAGGTGTCCATCACCACCTCTGCCCCAAAGTTCTCGTAGGCCCCGAGGTTGCGATTGGCATTGATGATCGTCTCTTTCACCTGGGGCATGAGCCGAAGAACTGCCCGAAACGCCATTGGCTGCCCACAGAAGCGCTCGAGGCCCTTGTCCACGCCGCCCATCCGGCTTCCGCGCCCCCCAGCCAATATCAATCCGGTGACATGATCAGACATACCCGTTAGACCTCCACACCCTGGCTGGCCAGGAATTCATCGTAGCTGCCCTGGAAGTCCACCACCTTCCCATCGGCGTGCATGGCCCAGATCCGCGTGGCCACCGCATTCACAAACTCACGGTCATGGGAGACCACGAACAAGGTGCCCTCAAACTTTTCGAGTGCCATCTGAAGCGACTCAATGGATTCCATGTCCAGGTGGTTGGTGGGCTCGTCCAGGATGAGCACGTTGGCCCGCTCCAGCATCAGACGGCCAAAGCTCATGCGGTGTTTCTCGCCACCAGACAAGACCTTGACCTGCTTGTGAACATCGTCCCCCGAGAACAGCAGACGGCCCAAAATAGACCGCAGGGCCTGGTCGTCGTCACCCTCTTGGGCAAAGCGCTGCAGCCAGGTGGTCAGGTTCAAGTCCAGGTCAAACTCGGGGTAGACATCCTGGGCCATGTAGCCAATCTGGGCATTCTCGGACCACTTGGCCAGGCCATCATCGGGCTCGTAGCCACCCAATGCAGCACCAATCATGGTCTTGACCAGGGTGGACTTACCCGCACCGTTGGGACCCACAATCGCGATCTTTTCGCCAGCCTCGACCATGAGCGAGACCTTGTTGAGCACCGCCTGACCATCAAAGGCTTTGACCACACTCTGCAGATGCACCGCCTGGCGGTAGAGCTGCTTGGCCTGCTCAAAGCGAATGTAAGGGTTCTGACGAGACGATGGTCTGACCTCGACTGCATCAGACTGAATCTTTTCAATCAGTTTGCGACGAGAAGTCGCCTGCTTGGCCTTACTCTTGTTGGCCGCAAACCGCCGCACAAACTCCTGCAGCTCCGAAACCCGTTCTTTGCTCTTGGCATTGGCCGCCATCAGCCGAGCACGGGACTCGGTCGCTGCCAGCATGTAGTCGTCGTAGTTGCCCGGATAAATGCGAATCTCACCATAGTCGACGTCGGCCATGTGCGTACAGACCGAATTCAAGAAGTGCCGGTCGTGGGAAATGATGATCATGGTGCTGTCACGATCGTTGAGCACATCTTCCAGCCAACGAATGGTGTCGATGTCCAGGTTGTTGGTGGGCTCGTCTAACAGCAGCACATCGGGGTTGCTAAAGAGCGCCTGGGCTAGCAAGACCCGCAGTTTCCAGCCCGGTGCGATCTCGCGCATGGGGCCATTGTGAAGCTCGGTGCCAATGCCGGCACCCAACAGCAACTCGCCTGCTCTGGCCTCGGCCGTGTAGCCGTCGTACTCGGCGAACTTGGCCTCTAGATCGGCTGCCTTCATGTAGTCCTCTTCCGAGGCATCCGGGTTGGCGTAAATGGCATCGCGCTCGGTCATGGCCGACCACATCTCGTCGTGACCCATCATGACGACATCCAATACCCGAACGTCCTCGTAGGCGAACTGGTCCTGACGCAGCTTGCCCAGGCGAACACCTGGATCGGTCATGACCACACCGCCAGAGGGCTCCAGATCACCGCCAAGAATCTTCATGAAGGTGGACTTGCCGCAGCCGTTGGCCCCGATTAGGCCGTAGCGATTGCCACCACCAAACTTAACCGAGACGTTTTCAAACAGGGGCTTGGCCCCGAACTGCATGGTGATGTTGGCGGTCGACAGCATGATTATTGAACCCAGCGGTAAGCGTTGCGGAACATCTGAAGCCAAGGCGACTGATCACCCAATGCATGGAATGCAGGCGGCAGATAAGAGAACTGAACGTTGCGGAAGACCCGTTCAGGGTGAGGCATCAGAATAGTGACATGACCACTGGTGGTGGTCACTGCGGTGATGCCATCGGGAGACCCATTGGGGTTGGCTGGGTAGCGATCGGCTGGCTGACCCTGGCCATTCACGTAGCGCATGGCCACCAGACTCGCCGACTGAGCGCGACGCGCATCGGCGTGATGTGACCAGTCTGCCCTGCCCTCGCCATGCGAGACCACAATCGGCAGCCGCGCGCCGGCCATGTCTTGGAAGAAGGCCGACGGCGAATCGGTGATTTCTACAAAGGACAGTCGTGCCTCAAACTGCTCAGACAGATTCCGCTTAAACCGTGGCCAATGCTCAGCCCCTGGAATGATCGGCGCCAATCCACTGACCATCTGACAGCCATTACAGACACCCAGGGCAAACCGATCTTGGCTCGCTAGAAAAGCTTCGAACTGCCCACGCAGTTGGTCGTTGTAGAGAATGGACCGAGACCAGCCTTGGCCGGCACCCAGCACATCCCCAAACGAGAAGCCGCCACAGGCTACAAAGCCCTGAAAGTTCTTCAAGGCCACACGGCCTTCGGCCAGGTCAGACATGTGAACATCCCAGGCCTCAAAGCCGGCCGCATGAAAGGCTGCGGCCATTTCCACCTGTCCATTCACACCCTGCTCGCGTAGAACTGCGACTTTGGGGGCTGCGCCTCGGTTAACCATGGGCGCCTGAAGGGCCCTGATCAAGGCATCTGGCAAGGCCACCGGCATGGGGTCTGTCGCCAGGAGTTGGTCCTCGTATTCCTGCGCCACCGACTGGGGGTTGTCCCGTTGACCCGCGATCCGAGAAGAGGCCGATGACCAGGCAGCCTGCAATTTTTTGCGAGGGGCACTGAAAACACACTTGGCGTCACGATAAATCTCGATGCTGTCGCGTGGATTGGGACTGGCTACTTCAAAGGCGTATTTGGACAGGTCATGGGCCCGCAGGATGTCCATGAAGGCAGACCGTTGGGCCTTGTCCACCTGAACCACCACGCCCAGCTCTTCATTGAACAGGGCTTTGAGGGTCCACTCGGCTCGCTGTACCGCCACCTGCTCTGGACGAATCTTGAAGTCACCCCAATCCGCAGCCACTGGGTCGATGGTCAACAGGTCGATGTTGATGGTCAGACCACAGCGGGAGGCAAAGGCCATCTCGGCCAGACAAGCGATCAATCCGCCATCTGAGCGGTCGTGATAGGCCTGCACCAACTGCTGCTCACGTGCCTGCAACAAGGCCTGGCGAAGCCTTTCGAGCTGCTGGGGATCGTTCAGGTCCGGGACGTCCTCGCCGAAGACGCCTTGCGTCTGAGCCAGGATGGATCCACCCAATCGGGCGCGGCCCTGCCCCAGGTCGATCAGAATCAGCACGCTGTCCGACTGCGTCTGCAGCACTGGTGTCCAGATCTGTCGAACATCCGATACTGGCGCAACCGCGGTAAGGTTGAGCGATACCGGCGAGATCACCGACTGCCGCTGCCCATTGGCATCCTGCCACTGGGTGCGCATGCTCAAGGAGTCTTTGCCCACCGGAATCGACAGGCCCAATGAGGGGCAGGCTTCCATGGCCAGGGCCTCAACGGCCTGGTAGAGCGCCGCATCCTGACCAGGCTCACCACAGGCCGCCATCCAGTTGGCGCACAGCTTGGTCTGTTTGAAGTCGCCGACCGGTGCAGCCAACAGGTTGGTGAGAACTTCACCCAGGGCCATGCGGGCCGATGCTGCTGGATTGACAATGGCCAGCGGCGGACGCTCAGCGGTTGCAATGGCCTGGCCACCAAAACCTTGGTAATCCCAGAGGGTTGCAGCCACATCGGCCACGGGCGTCTGCCATGGACCCACCATGGGGTCTCGGGCTGTGAGCCCACCAACGGTTCGGTCTCCAATGGTGATCAGAAATTGTTTAGAACCCACGGTGGGCTGGGCCAAGACGGCCTCAATGGCCTGGCCCAAATCTACCTGCGTCAGATCGAGCTCGGCTCCAGGCAGGCGGACGGCCTGGACATCCCGGTGGACCTTGGGTGGCTTGCCCAACAGAACCTGCATGGGCATGTCCACGGGCTGCTGTGAGCCAGGCGTCTGGGTATCCACCAACTGCAGCTGATGCTCATCGGTGGCCACGCCCACCACAGTCATGGGACAACGCTCACGCGAGCAGATCTTGGCAAACAGATCCTCGTGCTCGGGGGCAATCGCCAGAACGTAGCGCTCTTGAGACTCGTTGCACCAGATCTCGGCCGGCGACAGACCCTTTTCATCCAAGGGCACACGGCGCAGCTCAAATCGGCCACCTCGGTCAGCACCATGAACCAGTTCTGGGAAAGCATTGGACAGACCGCCAGCGCCCACATCGTGCACCGACAGAATGGGATTGCGCTCGCCCAAGGCCACGCAGGCATCGATGACCTCCTGGGCCCGCCGTTGCATCTCGGGGTTGCCACGCTGCACCGAATCGAAGTCGAGGTCGGCCTGGTTGGTGCCAGTCTGCATCGACGAGGCCGCACCGCCCCCCATGCCAATTCGCATGCCAGGACCACCCAACTGAATCAACAGGGACCCTGGTGGAATGCCGTGCTTGTCGACCAGGATCTCGCGGATCACCCCGACACCACCAGCCAGCATGATGGGCTTGTGATAGCCCCAGCGCTGACCTGCATGGGTGAGCTCGAAACTTCTGAAGTAGCCCAATAAATTGGGCCGCCCAAATTCATTGTTAAAGGCGGCACCGCCCAAGGGGCCTTCCGTCATGATGGCAAGCGGCGAGGCAATGCGATCGGGCATATGGGCCCGGCCATCAAAATGAAGCGCCGAGACAGCAAAGCCCGTCAGACCGGCCCGAGGCTCTGCCCCTCGGCCAGTCGCGCCCTCGTCACGAATCTCGCCACCCGCACCGGTGGCGGCACCAGGAAACGGCGAGATGGCCGTTGGGTGGTTGTGGGTCTCGGCCTTGAGAACAGTGTGCAGCGGCTCGCTCTGGGCTTGGTACGGACCAGGCTGACCGGCGGGGGGTGCCCACCGCATGGCCGGCGCGCCAGCCAGCACCGCAGCATTGTCCGCATAGGCACTCAGCGTGTGCTCGGGCGTCTGCTGATGGGTGTGGCGGATCATGCCAAATAGCGAGCGAGGCATGGCCTGACCATCAATCGTGAAGTCGGCGTTAAAAATCTTGTGTCGACAGTGCTCTGAGTTTGCCTGGGCAAACATCATCAGTTCGACATCACTGGGGTCCCGCCCCAGGCCCTGATAGGCCTGCACCAGGTAATCGATCTCGTCCTCCGACAGCGCCAGGCCAAGGGACTGGTTGGCCTGGGCCAGGGCCGCCTTTGCACTGGATGGCGTCGCACCCAAGGCGATCAGACCCAACGGCTGGGCCTGAGGGGCCTCGAAGAGGTCCAGAGGAGCCTCTCCCACGAATACCTGCTCAATCATTCGATCGGACAGGCAGTTCATCACCGCGGCAGAGGGCTGGCCGCTGTACTTCAGATCAAAACAGACGCCCCGTTCCACTCGGGACACAGTGGTCAGCCCGCAAGACCGAAGAATGTCCGAAGCCTTGGATGACCAGGGAGATCGAGTGCCCCGACGGGGAAACACCCAGATCCGCATCGCCTTGCCAGCCGATGGAAACTCGAGGCCCTCCAAGTCCAGCAGATCCGTCAGCAACTGACGGGTCTGGCCGGAGGCCTCTAGGGCATCCGCGTTTGAAAATTCGGTGAGGTAGGCCCAGCGCGCACCCAGCAGGCTGATGGCGGGCGCATGGGACTGAAGACTCTGGAGAAGCCGGGCCTGACGGAAGGCAGAAAGCGCCTGCGCCCCCGGAAGGCAGCGGACATTAGACATAGTCCGCAATTATACGATTCGGCCGGCCCTCATTTGGACCAGCTGGTCACAGCGACCAGCCAGGCTCTGATCGTGGGTCACCACCACCACGGTGGTCTGATGCTCACGCTGCAGTTCAAAGAACAAGGCCATGACCCGCTCGCCACTGGCCGCATCCAGACTGCCCGTGGGCTCATCGGCCAGCAGCAGTCGGGGCGACAGGGCAAAAGCGCGTGCCAGGGCCACCCTTTGCTGCTCACCTCCGCTCAGGGTGGCAGGGAAATGTCGACTACGCTTGGCCAGGCCCACCATGTCCAGCAGGCTCTCGGCCCGAGCCTGCTCATGGGCCCGCCCTGCCAGGGCCAGGGGCAGCATCACATTTTCAAGGGCGCTGAGCTGGGGCAGCAGCTGAAACGACTGGAAGACAAAGCCCAGTTGGCCATTGCGCTTGGCCGATCGGGCCTCTTCGTCCAGGCCACTGATCGACTCGCCAAACCATAGGACCTCGCCAGTACTGGGGACATCCAGGCCGCCGAGCAGGCCCAGCAGGGTTGATTTGCCGCAGCCCGATGGACCACAAATGGCCATGGACTGACCAGCCGGGACGGCCAGACTGACCTGAGCGAGAATGTCGATGGAATCTTCCCCATCAAAAACCGTCTTACCAAGGTTCTTGGTCTCTAGTGCATATGCTGACAAAACGCCATTTCCTTTTTAGTCTGACGATCGGACTGCTCACGGCCCACCCACTGCCGGTTTTGGCTCAGAGCTCTGCGACCGTGGCGCCCAGCATACTGGTTTATGGTGACAGCCTCTCGGCTGCCTATGGTCTTGCGCGCACGCAGGGCTGGGCCACCCTGCTACAGGACCGCCTCAAGGCCAAGGGGTTCCCCCATCAAGTCAACAATCGCAGCCTGTCGGGTGAGACCACCTTTGGCGGGCGCCAACGCTTTCTGCGCGTGCTCGACCAGACCAAGCCCAGCCTGACCATCTTGGCCCTCGGTGCGAATGACGCCCTGCGCGGCCTGTCCCTGGAGCAGACCCGACAGAACTTGGCCTTCATGATTGAGCAGTCGCTGGCCAGGCAATCGGCCGTCTTGCTGGTAGGCATTCAACTGCCGCCCAACTATGGCCCGGTTCACAACCAGAGGCTGCAGGCGGTCTTCAAGACCCTTGCAACCGCACACCCCATTGGCTTTGTGCCCTTCATGCTAGAAGGGTTTGCCACCGATGAATCGTATTTTCAGGCTGATCGCATTCATCCCAATGCCAAGGCCCAGCCCAAGATTCTGGACACCCTCTGGCCGGCCATCGAACAACAACTCCAATTAACCAAAGGCCGGCATGGCTGAACTCTCCTGCAGCAGCCCCTCGACCACAAAAGCAGCCAGCAGACTCCAAAGACTTGGCCAGATCATCGGTCTGGCTGGTCTCCTCCTTACCTCATCCCAGGCCCTGGCCTTGGACTTCGACGACATTGCCAAAGAAGGCGAACTGCGGTTTCTGGCCAAGCACCCGGAGCCTGACACATACGCCTACGAGTCCCATGTGGACATCAACGCTGACAGCCTGACCACCGGCGTCGTTGGTGTGTCAACCTGTCATCGGCAACTGGATCCCATTCGCAAGGTGGTCATCGCCTTCAATCCCAAACGCCTGATCGGGCTGCAAGTGGTCTCACACAGTGGGATCGAGGCCGTCGAGACCAAAGGTCATCACGTCACCCTGACCAACGTCAGCCGGGGCGCCAACATCTGCATCAACCTGACCAGCAAGGCATTGGACCGACTGGACGAATCGGGACGGACCTATCAGCTACACGCCGGTCCTTTGATGCGCCGCTATTTAGATGGTTACCTGCCCATGCAGGCCAAACTCAACGTTCACTGGCCAGAGGGGCTGCTCAGCCTGAGCGACGTTCAGCCCCAGGCCCAACCCGGCGTCTATCTCAACCAGTCCGACAACGGAGCCAGTCTTGATCTCATCTTCGCGGGCCGCTTCACAGGCAACTTCCTGCTCAAGCGTCCCTAGGCTTATTTGAATTTGTAGTAGGTGTCGTTCAGGTAACGCGAGACGTGGTTGATCTCTTCTTCGAACCAACCCGAACGTGTGCGATTGGCACAGAACTCCACCATGCCCTTGAGCTGAGCGACTGTGGTCATTTTGCGAGCAAACTCTGAATAGAGTTCCTCGCCTTTGCCGTCCGGCATCATCGAGTTGTGACAGGAGACACACTTGGCGGCATGCAGAGCCTGACCGGTGGCTGGCACCCCTTTTGGAAACGGCTGGGCCACCGCCGCTGCACTGAAGAGACCCAAGATACACGCCAGACCCGACCCTAGAAGTAACTGTCGAAGCATAGGAATCACTCTCCATAAAAAAGGGCTACCAGTCCTGATCTGGCAGCCCTTTGACTTTAAGGCTAAAAGACGTCCGCTGGATGACTAGGCGATCCCGGGATTACCCTTCATGCCAATCAACTTGGGCGTGTTGATCTTGCGAGGCGCGATCTTCTTCTTGTCTTTGAGCCAGGTTTCCACGACATCCCAGACCGGCACGCCAGTGGCGCCTTCGGCCACGGGCGCCCAGCCAGCCACCTTGTACTTCTTGCTGGCCTCAATGGGCTTGCCGTTTAGGCGCATGTCCTGAATGCGCTTGCCCATTTTCTCAAGTGGTGCGCAGGCGTACTGAAGACCACCCACCCGAACCATGTCACCACCCTGCTGGTAGTAGGGGTCTGGGTTGAACAGGTTGTCGCAGACGTCCTCGAGAACGGTCTTGATCATCTCGCCTGTCATCTCGGTCAGCGTGGAATACGAGTAGGTCGTGGCAGTCTGGTCCATGACGTGCTCGCGCGTAATGGCCTGGCCTGGCAGCAGCGAGGTTCCCCAACGGAATCCCGGCGAGAAGGCCAGGTCGGCTCCCTTGACCTCCATGAGCGCATCAACGATGAGCTGGTCGAAGCTGCCATTGAAGTTGCCACGGCGATAGAGCAGCCCCTCGGTCACGGCCAGGGTCTCCTCGAGCTTGGCCTTGTAGGGGCTGCGCACGCGGTCGATAAAGGCCTGCATGTCCTTGTCGGCCGGCAGCATATCGGCGAAGACGGGCAGCAGCTTGTAGCGGAAATCCGCGACCTTGCCATTCTTGACGTCGAAGTCCAACACACCCAAAAACTTGGTGTTGGAGCCGGCGTTGGTCACCAGGGTGACGCCGCCCGCATTCTTGACCTTGATGGGCTGGATCACGCCGTCGTGGGTGTGACCACCCAGGATCGCGTCTATGCCCCGAACCCGTGAGGCCATCTTCAGGTCCACGTCCATGCCGTTGTGAGAAATGACGACAACGACCTGAGCCCCCTTGGCCCGACACTCGTCGACCATCTTCTGCATGTTGTCGTCTTGAATGCCAAAGGTCCAGTCGGGCACAAAATGTCGTGGGTTGGCAATCGGCGTGTACGGGAAGGCCTGTCCAATCACCGCCACGGGGATGCCGTTCTGCTGACGAATGACGTAGGGCTTGAAGACTGGGTCACCAAAGTCATTGGTCTTGACGTTCTGGGCCAGGAATTCGATCTTGCCAGCGAGATCCTTTTTAACGATCTCCATGACACGGTCTGCACCATAGGTGAACTCCCAGTGGGGACACATCATGTCCACGCCCAGCAGCTTGGTGGCGTCGACCATGTCCTGCCCGTTGGTCCACAGCGCTGTGGCCGAGCCCTGCCAGGTGTCTCCACCATCGACCAAGAAGGCATGTGGACGACTGGCCCGCATCATCTTGACCAGAGTGGCCATGTGGGCAAAGCCGCCCACCTTGCCGTAGGCCTTGGCGGACTTTTCGAAGTCTAAGTAGGTGTAGGCATGCGCCAAGGGCGAGCCTGCGGGAATACCGTATTTCTTGAGCAGCGATTCACCCACCAGGTGAGGCACCTGGCCTTGCATGCTGCCCACGCCCAGGTTGACGTTGGGCTCGCGGAAATAAACCGGCATGAGCTGGGCATGACAGTCGGTGAAATGCAAAAAGCTCACATTGCCGAACTTGGGCAGTTCATAGAGCTTGTCTGCCTTTGATGCAGCGGCTGCGGCCTCCCCCCAGCTGCTAAACATGCCAGCGGCCGCACCGGCGGCCATGACACCCATAAACTCGCGACGATTCAGTTCCATGTTTATATGCCTATTTATGAATATATGTCTGAGTAAAAAGGCCCCTTTGCTTCAAAGGGGCCTTGTTGAACAGCATGTAATGAGACGGCTTACTTCTGGTTGACCGGCGAGTTGGGATCCAACAGCAAGGCCATGATGTCCTTCATCTGCTTCTCGGTCAGGATGTTCTGGTGACCAAAGCGCGGCATGTTGGTACAGGCGTTGTAGGCCTTGGCGTTGTAGATCTTGCCCCAGGTGTACTTCACGACGTCATCACCGTAGCCACGCAAGGCTCCGTAGTTGTAGAGGCTGGGGCCCAGCGTGCCATAGGAGATCTCCTGCTTGGTGATCTGGTGGCAGTTGTAGCAGTTGCCGCCGTTCGGGGCGTCGGCCTTGTCGGTGAAGGTCATGCCACGACCCGACTGGGCCTCTTTCTCGCCCTGCTTCCAGTCCCCCAAGAACTTGCCATCGGCAGGAAACTTGACCGTCTTCATGTTGGCCGCCTCAATGGACTTGCGAACAGCCGGGTCCAAGTCTTTACCAGCCATTTCAGCGGATGAGCAGGCCTTGTTGACCTCATCCTGGTTCAGGCGGTCCGTCTTGGCAATCCCCTTGTCCTTGAAAGACGCCTTGAGTGCGTCTGCCGCCATCTTGTCGTAGTCGGCGGACGAGTAGGTCTGGGCGCATCCGGCCATCGCCAGAATGGATGCAGAAACGAGTGCAATGGTTGTTTTTTTCATGTTCTGATCTCCTGGCCTGATTAGCGCTTGATGGTTGGGGCCAATGACTTGACGCCCTGCCCCTGAACGCCCATGTACACAGACAGGGCCACCGAGGTCTCACTTCCGAAGGCCAGATCCGGGAATCGCTGCTGACGGTAGCAGTCATTCAGGCGCTGCTGCATGGGCCAGAGCTGACCGTTGCTGACGCGATAGGCAGGCCAAGAGGTGAAGGCCTCACCGGCTGGCTTGTTCTGCGTCAGGTTAGGCAGACCTTGCAGACGAATCCGAACATTGTCGGTCGCGTGGCAAGTAGCACAAGAGAAGTCATAGGGGCCTGCGCGATAGAAGAAAGTCCGCTTGCCAACCTCGTACAAACGCTTTTCTTCAGGGTGGCCCTGTGGAACTGCAACCGGCATGCCTTTTGACTGAGCAGCCACGAAGGTGGCCAGCGCGATAATCTTTTTGTGGTCATCCTTGTTATAGGCCGCCACCTTGGGCTCGACACCCTGCAGCGTCTGCATGCAATACGTCAGACGCATTTCCAGATCCTGGACCTTGCCTGCATCGGCGAAATATCGAGGAAGCTGAACATAAGCCCCTTTGACCACACCAGCCCCGAGACCCAGGTCACACTTCTCCAGAGAGGCGTTCTTGGGTCCAGCCTTTTTCTTCCACAACTCCTCGCCTTCCATCTCGAAGAGTTCGGCCGGGTTGCCGTCGGCAATCAATTCGCGATAACGATCAATGCCTTTTTCGGTTTCGGTCTTTTGTGCGAACGCAGGGGCGCTCAACACAAACCCACTCGCGACGGCGAGGGCCGCTATTTTTTTTAGACTCATGGTTGTGTCTCCTCGATGGCAAAGCAATATGGATTGAAACAAATACAAGTATAAAAAACTACGGAGTCCAAGGGACCCCGTAGTTATACCCAGACTTAGGCTACGGCGGCCTCGTCGGTGCGGCTCTCGCCCTTGTTGTCTTTCCAGGTCACTGCAATCTTGTCACCGGCCTTGGCCCCCTTGACCTTGAACTGCAGATAAGGGTTCTTGGACACAGCGGGACCCCACTGGGCGGCCATGACCTGCTTGCCGTTATGAGAGGCCACGACCTCTTGGATAAACCAGGCGGGCACTACCTTTCCGTCACTACCCTTACGCTGCCCAGTTTCCATCTCGTGGGCCATCAGCACGCGAACGTCAGCTACGGTGCCCTCGGCACGGGCACGAATACGCATTGGACTTGCCATTTCAATTCTCCTTAGATTCTTGTTTGGGGTTGGTGAACGATCGGGACTTAGCCGCCGCAACCACCCAGCGTGACCTTGACTTCTTTCTTGGCCATGTAGAACTTGCCATCAGCCTTGACCAGGGCATAGACGTCCGACGACTGGCCCATCTTGACGCGCATGGAGATGTCGGCCTCAGCGTTGGGACCGAACTCGTACATGCCAGCCATCATGGCGGGGTTCTTCTCCACCATGACCGCGATCATCTCGGTCTTGGCAATCTTGCTGGCTACACCAACGGGCACGACAGCGCCGTTTTCGGCAATGTCAGGCGACGTGATCACCACGTCGGCACTGTTGGCTGCACCGGAAACGCCCAGCACCTTCAAGGTGTCAGCGATGGACTTGGTCTCGAAGGCAGCCTTGTTCCAGCTAGCCATGGCAGGGTTTGCGGCGAAAAAGCCCATGGAGGCCAGTGCTGTATAGACAGCGGCACCGCCACCAGCCTTGAGTACTTCACGACGATTCATGCTCATGTGTTGCTCCTCTTAAAAACGTTAATAGGTTGTTTACTTCTTGATCTTGGTGGTGTCAAGACCACGAGCAGGACCAATGGGTCGGTTCTGCTCAATCAGGTTGCCGTGGCTGTCGACCGCGGAGCCGGGCAGGAATGAGGTGATTCTGACCTCTTTCTTGCAATCTTTCATGCAGGCGACATTCTTGACGTCTGGCTTGCCCTTGACGTCCCACAGACCATGGTTGGTCTGCATGCCATTGCGGTTGGGCATCTTCTTTTGGACTTCGGCGATGTTTTTGTCGGACAGCACAAAGTCCGACGGCACCACTTCGGCCAGGTTCAGAATATAGGCCACCACCGAATAGACCTCTTCGGTCGTCAGGGTCTTGGGATTGGTCCAGGGCATGGCCCGGTTGATGTAATCCCACAGCGTGGAGACCGTAGCCACTTTCATCATGGTCGTGCGCTGGGGGAAGTCCAGGCGAGACAGATTGGCCACTCGGCCCGACTTGATGTCGGCAGCGGTGGTGCCGCCTGCGATGGGCGTGAAGACCTCGGTGCTCTCACCGAATACGCCATGACAGGTGGCACACTTGGCCTCCCAGACATCCTGCCCCTTGGCCACGGAACCCGAACCGGCGGGCAGGCCCTTGAAGTCGGGACGGACATCGATGTCCCAGGCCTTGATCTCGTCTGGCGTGGCGGTCCGGCCAACGCCGCTAAAGGGGGCGGCGTAGACAGAGGCCGCCATCACAAAGCCGGCCGCGGCCAGGCTGAACTTAGCTAACTTGGACATTGCTGACCTCCCCGCTCTCAGCCACTTTCCAGGACTGAATCATGTTGTTGTGATAGATCGACCGCGTACCGCGAACCTCGCGCAGCTGATGCACGGTGGGCTGGACGTAGCCGGTGTCATCGATAGCCCGGGACTGCAGAATGGCTGGCGCGCCATTCCAGACCCAGTCGATGTTGAAGCGCGAGAAGGCCTTGGCGTGCTGAGGGCCTTCCATGCGAGCAGTTCGCCAGTTCTTGCCGCCGTCGACGGAGACATCGACGCGCTTGATCTTGCCGCGACCGGACCAGGCCAGACCAGAGATGTTGTAGAAGCCTTTGTCGAGCAGCATCTGGCCACCGGATGGCGAGGTGATGACCGATTTGCACTCTTGAATGCCGGTGTACTGACGGTGCATGCCATCCGGCATGAGGTCGATGTAGTGAACCGCCTCGTCTTTGGTGGCCCATTTCATGTCGCCCACTTCGATTCGACGCAGCCACTTCACCCAGGACACGCCCTGAATGCCTGGGACGACCAGACGCAAGGGATAACCGTTTTCTGGACGCAGCATCTCGCCGTTCATGCCGTAGGCGACGATCACAT
>JBMSJG010000006.1:0-19536 GCA_049418645.1 Burkholderiaceae bacterium
GCTCCCCGCGAGCAGCCTTGTCCTCATAACCCAGATAGGCCTGCTCAAAGGCCTGACCGAACTTGTCATGCAGGTCGGGCACGTCTGACGGCGAAAACAGGGTCCAGTCACCCCCCTCCATGACCCGCTTCATAAAGAGATCGGGGATCCAGTTGGCGGTGTTCATGTCGTGGGTGCGACGGCGGTCGTCACCGGTGTTCTTGCGAAGCTCCAGGAATTCCTCGATGTCGAGGTGCCAGGTCTCTAGGTAGGTGCAGACCGCTCCTTTGCGCTTGCCGCCTTGGTTAACGGCAACAGCCGTGTCATTGACCACTTTGAGGAAGGGCACAACACCCTGGCTCTTGCCGTTGGTGCCTTTGATATGGCTGCCCAGGGCCCGAACCGGAGTCCAGTCGTTGCCCAGGCCACCAGCGTATTTGGCCAGCAGGGCGTTTTCTTTGATGGCCTCGTAAATTCCATCCAGGTCATCGGCCACGGTCGTCAGGTAGCACGACGACAACTGTGAATGCGTGGTGCCGCTGTTGAACAGCGTCGGGGTCGAGCTCATGAAGTCAAAACTAGACAGCAGGTTGTAGAACTCGATGGCACGGCCCTCGCGATCCAACTCCCCCAGGGCCAGGCCCATGGCGACCCGCATGAAAAAGGCTTGCGGCATCTCAATCCGACGGCCCTCGCTGCTGAAGGTGTCGTTGCGATCGATCAGGAAGTAGCGGTCATAAAGGGTCTGCAGGCCCAGGTAATCAAAGTTGAGATCGTTCTCGGGTTTGAGGGCAGCGGCCATGCGCTTGAGGTCGTACCGGCCGAGTTCCTCGTTTAGAAGGCCAATCTCGACGCCCTTCTTGATGAATTTTGGGAAGTATTCGCGATAACGCGCATCCATGTCGGCCTGCGAGACCTCGGCCTGGAAAATCTCCTTGCGAACGGTGTGCAGAAGCAGGCGGGCACTGACTTTTGCATAGGCGGGATCCTTTTCGATGAGTGCACGAGCCGCCAAGATGGCGGATTTTTCAACTTCTTCAACTGGAACGCCGTCGTAGAGGTTTTTGACGGTGTCCGCCAACACCTCTTCAGCTCGGACATGTTCATCCAGTCCAGCACAGGCCGAGGCAACGATGTCGTGCAGCCAAGACTCATCCAACGGCACCATGCGGCCATCGACTGACATGTTCAGACGGTGCTCGGCGATTTGGGCCTGGGTCTGAGCGGCCCGCTCCTGAGAACGTCGCTCCCGGTAGAGGACATAGGCTCGGGCCACTTCGTGCTCCCCCGAGCGCATCAGCGCCAGCTCGACCTGGTCCTGGATGTCTTCAATGTGAACGGTGCCGCCGGCCGGCATACGACGAATCAGGGCGCCGACCACCTGCTGTGTCAGAGATTCGGTGATCTCGCGAACCCGGGCGCTGGCTGCACCCTGGCCCCCCTGGACTGCCAGGAAGGCCTTGGTCAGCGCAACATTGATCTTGGGCGGTTCAAAAGAGACCACTGCGCCATTTCGGCGAACCACTTTGAAATCCTGCGGGCCACTGGCGGTCGGAGCGCTGGTAGCGGAACCAGCCAAGGCTGATACAGCGGGCGATGAGGAACTGGAACCCACGGACGGGGTTGGCGACGATTGGGATGCCCACTGCATAGAATCCTCCAGGCGGTTTATTTTTTTACTATCGGTAGTACAGACTACCCCGGATGAGTACTAATTCTAGTAGTCCGGCCCCAAGGCGTGCAAGCGCAGATCTTGGGGAAATTGCCAGGTTCTACAGGGGGAGTGGCCCAAAGCTAGTCCAGGCCTGACTCTTTTTTTTGGGGCCGCATAAACACTGGCCCTGTGATCAAAACCGGTCGAAAACGCCTCTGATTGATAGAGATTTTTCTAAGAAAAATTGTCAGGAAACTTCCAAGTCATGGGGTCTTGGCGCAGTGCAACTTGCAAATCCCGCCAGGAAAAGTAGGGGCCGGGATCGGTCTTACGGCCGGGGGCAATGTGACAATGGCCCGCGACTCGGTTCAGGCTGGGCTGAGCCCTTTGGAGTGCCTGCATCAGCTCCGCTAAGACGGTCATTTGAATGGCCTCATAGGGCTGACTGTCACAGCCCTCTAGCTCGATACCAACCGAGAAATCATTGCAGTTGTCCCGCCCCTCGTAAGAGGAGACACCCGCATGCCAGGCCCGGTCTGCAAGACCAACGTACTGGCGGATTCGACCATCGCGCCAGATCACAAAGTGGGAGGACACCTTTAAATCAGTGAGCCCCGCATGCCTAGGGTCTTGAGACCCCAGAAGCCGGCCCATAAACAGGTCATCCACCATCTCCCCACCGAAGCAGCCTTCCGGCAGACTGATGCCGTGCAGGACCACCAACTCAGGGGTTGTATTGAGGGGCCTTTGATTAAAGTGGGGGCTAACGGCCCTGTCGACCCCAGGGGCCAGCTCCAGCCAGCCATTGGGCAGGCACCGAAGCTTGAGGCGGTCTTTCTGTGCGGCACTGCCCATTGGCTTAGGACTGGTTGACGTGGTCCGTGCAGCAGTAAGCCCGTCCCGCCTTCCAAATCGCCTCGGATTCGGCCAGGTGAGCACCGCAGCTCGCGCAGTGAACCAGACGCTGGGAGGGCTTGGGGTGGGGAGACTGACCGGGCTTGTCTGGTGGGGGTTTTTTGGACTTGCCCAAGGCGGACCGAAGCATGAAGAGTGCGATGGCCACCAGGCCCATGATCAGGAGAATGCGTCCGAACATGACTAACCGGATGCCCTAGGCCACTCGGCCGAGGAAGACCTCTAGGACAAATCGACTACCGACATAGGCCAATAGCAGCAGGCCGAACCCACCGATCGCAAACCGTGCAGCCAACCGTCCACGCCAGCCCCAACGCCAACGGCCCCACAAAAAGAGACCCGCGGATAGCCAGGTCATCACGGTGAAGACCGTTTTGTGATCAGACTTCAGCCAGGGGACCCCAGCCAGGTCATTGACCAGTCCACCAGTGAGCAGGGTGGCCGACAGAAGGGCAAATCCCAGTCCGACCGAGCGAGACAGGCTGGCATCCATGGCCAGTAGAGGGGGCAAGTCCACTAGCCATTGGGTTGAGCGACTTGGCCTGTGCAAAGCACGAGACTGCGCCAGCATGAGCAGGGCCTGACCAGAGGCCACCGCAAAAGCACTGTAGGCCAACATCGCCACCAGGATGTGCGACCTGAACAAGGCCCCCGGATCGGCCAGTCGAACACCCCCGGGAAAGGCAAGGGGTAACAAGACCAGGGCAGCCGCGATCAGATAGACCCATAGTCCGACACGGGCCATGCGATGGGACCAAGACTCGGTCCAGAGCAGGACAAGGGTCAGCCAGGCCATCCAGGACAAAGCCACGGCAAAGCCGAAGGTGATGTCCTGGTGGCCAAACCAGGCCGGCAGCAGGGTCAGGCCGTGCAGGCACAGCCCCGCAAGCAAGAGCCATTGGAAGAATCGTCGATCAGACCCCGGATCAAGACTCGGGCGCAAGGACCGTGCGCCGAGCATGAGGTAGGCAAGCGAAGCCAACCAGGGGGCTGAGCCGTACAATAGGTTTGACATCATCCCAGTGTAGCGCAGCGCCATGCTCGAATCTCTCACCGATCGCTTTGCCAAAGCCCTGAAGACCATCAAGGGGGAGGCGCGCCTCACCGAATCCAACACCCAGGAGATGCTTCGGGAGATCCGCCTGGCCCTGCTGGATGCCGACGTGGCCCTGCCGGTGGTGAAGCAGTTCATCACCCAGGTTCGAGACAAGGCCATGGGCCAGGCCGTCCTCAACAGCCTGACACCGGGGCAAGCCCTGGTGGGGGTGGTGCACCAGGAATTGGTGGCGCTCATGGCTGGTCCGACTGCCGGATCCACCACTGCCGGCGGCACGCCTGCAGACATCAGCCTCAACCTGGCGACGACGCCACCCGCGGTCATTCTGATGGCCGGCCTGCAGGGCGCGGGCAAGACCACCTCAGTGGGCAAGATGGCCAAGTGGCTCACTGAGCGGCAGAAGAAAAAAGTACTGACCGTCTCCTGTGACGTCTACCGGCCGGCGGCCATCGACCAGCTGCGACTGGTGACTGAGCAGGCTGGCGCCGAGTTCTTCCCCAGCGACCCCTCCCAAAAACCCCTGGACATTGCCAAGGCCGCGATTGACTGGGGCAAGCGGCACTACCACGATGTCTTGCTGATTGACACCGCCGGACGCCTGGCCATAGACCAGGCCATGATGGACGAGATCGCGAGCCTGCACAAAGCCACCAAGCCCATTGAGACGCTCTTCACCGTCGACGCGATGCAGGGCCAGGATGCGGTCCGAACAGCAGAGGCCTTTAAACAGACGATTCCACTGACGGGCATTGTGCTCACCAAGGTCGACGGCGATGCTCGCGGTGGTGCGGTCTTGTCGGTCAGGAGTGTGACGGGCTGCCCAGTCAAGTTTGTGGGTACCGCCGAAAAAATCGATGGCCTGGAAGCCTTCGACCCAGACCGGTTTGCCCAACGCATCCTGGGCATGGGTGATGTGCTGGCCATTGTTGAGCAGGCCCAAAAAGCGATTGATGTGAAGTCGGCCGAGAAAATGGCCGCCAAGCTCAAATCCGGTGCCAAGTTTGACCTGGAGGATTTCAAGCTCCAGATTGGCCAGATGAAATCCATGGGTGGCCTGTCCAACCTGCTCGATAAGTTACCCGCTCAGATGCAACAAGCCGCCAAAGGCCAAGATCTCTCAAAGGCCGACAAGTCTGTCGGTCGCATGGAGGGCATCATCAACAGCATGACCCCTGCAGAGCGCCGAAACCCCCTGCTCATCAAGGCCAGTCGCAAGCGCAGAATCGCCGCTGGGGCGGGCGTGCCAGTTCAGGAGGTCAATCGACTACTGGCCCAATTCGACCAGATGCAAGACATGATGAAAAAAATGCAAAAAGGCGGCCTGGCCAAGATGATGAAGGCCATGGGTGGCCTGAAGAATCTGCCTGGGCTCGGTGGCCTTGGCGGCATGGGCCGCTAGAAGCCAGCAAGGTCCACCGGGGGCCTGGGCTGGTTATGCCCTCAGTAAATCTCTAACAGCCCTCACCACATCTCCAATCGCACAATCGCTGGCGACCAGGCCGCGACGCTTGAGCAGTTCGAGTTTCCCTTCTTTCAAGCCGCGCTCGCCAATCGTGATGCGGACCGGAATGCCAATGAGTTCCCAGTCGGCAAACATGACCCCCGGACGCTCGTCCCGATCATCGAGCAAGACCTCCAGTCCTGCCTCACGACATTGGTCGTAGACCCGCTGAGACTGCTCCGCTACTGCTGCTGACTTGCCTGCGCCCATCGGGCAGATCACCACCTCAAATGGCGCCAGGGCGGCCGGCCAGAAGATGCCCTTCTCGTCGTGGTTCTGCTCAATGGCCGCACCCACAATTCTGGTCACCCCAATCCCATAGCAGCCCATCTCCATGACCCTGGGTTTGCCAGTCTCATCCAGGGTGGTCGCCTTCATCGCCTGGGAGTACTTGCTACCCAGATAGAAGACGTGGCCGACTTCAATGCCGCGCTGGATTGACAAGCTTCCCCGGCCATCTGGCGAAGGATCTCCTGCCACGACGTTGCGAATGTCCGCCACCAAGTCTGGCTCGGGCACATCACGACCCCAATTGACACCCGTGAGGTGTGCATCAGCCTGATTGGCTCCTACGACGAAATCGCTCATGTGCGCCACGGTGCGATCAGCCACCACCTTGACTCGACCCGATACCCCCACCGGGCCCAGGTAACCGGGCAGGCAGCCAAAGGCCTGCTCAATCTCCGTGGCATTGGCGAACCGCCAGCCCTGCTCCAGCCCAGGCAGCTTGCCCAGCTTGACCTCGTTCACCTCATGATCGCCCCGAACGAGCAAGAGCCAGAGCTGTACAGCCACCCCGGCCTGCGGTTCGTCTTGGGCGATGACCACCGACTTCACAGTCTGGGTCAACGGCAGGCCCAACAGGTCCGCGACCTCTGCACAGAGGGTCTTGCCAGGCGTCGGTACCACCGTCATGGACTGTTGGGGGGCGCCCCGCTGAGGGATCAAGGCGATCGCCTCGGCCAGCTCAATGTTGGCAGCGTAGTCCGACTGAGGGCAGTAGGCGATGGCGTCCTCTCCGGTGTCCGCGATCACCTGGAACTCGTGGGACCGCGAGCCACCGATCGCACCGGTGTCGGCCGCCACCGCCCGATAGGCCAGTCCCAGTCGATCAAAAATCTTGCTATAGCAGGCAAACATGCGGTCATAGCTCGCCTCGGCCCCGGCAACGTCTTTGTCAAAGGAGTAGGCATCCTTCATCACAAACTCCCGGCCCCTCATCACCCCAAATCGGGGCCGACGCTCGTCTCGGAACTTGGTCTGAATCTGGTAAAAATTCTTGGGCAGCTGTTTCCAGCTCTTGAGCTCCTGACGAGCGATGTCGGTGATGACCTCCTCGCTGGTGGGTTGAAAGGCAAAGTCGCGGCCATGCCGATCTTTGAGCCTCAACAACTCTGGCCCCATCTTGTCCCAACGACCGGTCTCCTGCCAGAGTTCGGCTGGCTGAACCAAAGGCATCACCAGCTCGATCGCGCCAGCCGCATTCATCTCCTCGCGGATGATGGCCTCCACCTTGCGAATAACCCGAAGGCCAAGTGGCATGTAGCTGTAGATACCTGCGCCGAGTCGACGGATCATGCCGGCGCGGATCATCAGCCGATGACTGGCCACCTCTGCGTCAGCGGGGTCTTCTTTGAGAGTCTGAAAATGGAACTGGGATGCACGCATGGAAAGGCCCTTCGTATAATGGCCGCATTATGCTCGATGAATTCGGCTACCGCCCCAACGTTGGCATCATTCTGGTCAACGATCTCAACCAGGTCTTCTGGGGTAAGCGCATCCGTGAAGAGGCCTGGCAGTTTCCCCAGGGCGGCATCCAGGACGGCGAAGATCCCGAGACGGCCATGTACCGGGAACTCTTTGAGGAGACTGGCCTCAAGCCAGAGCACGTGGAGATCATGGCCAGGACCCAAGACTGGCTGCACTACTCCGTTCCAGAACGCTGGGTGCGTCGGGAGTGGCGGGGTCTGTACAAAGGCCAGAAGCAAATCTGGTTTTTACTTCGAATGCTGGGTCAGGACGGCGACATTCAACTCAAATCAGGCGCAGAAAAACCAGAATTCGATGACTGGATCTGGCACGACTTCTTCGTGCCGCTGGAGTCGGTCATCGAGTTCAAGCGCGATGTCTACTGGCTCGCCCTGCAAGAACTCTCGCGTTACTTGTTTTCACCCGAGGAGATCAGCACCAGGTTGTCTCGGTGTATGAGTTCGGGCTCTTCGACAAAACCCAAGACCGCCTCGATCTGACTCGAGGGCTTGCCCAGAATGCGCCGGCTCTCGCTGGCGGAGTAGTTCACCAGCCCCCGAGCGATCTCTTGGCCGCTGGGGTCGCAGCAGGCGACCACATCCCCCCGCTCAAAATCACCAGAGACGGCCGTGACGCCGATGGGCAGCAAGGACTTGCCGCCAGTCATCAGAACTTGGGTGGCCCCTGCGTCCAAGACCAGCCGGCCACGCAGGCTCAGGTGATCCGCCAGCCATTGCTGACGAGCCGTCATCACCGGTAGGTCGGCAGTCAGCCAAGTGCCCAAAGGCTCTCCAGCGGCCAGACGCACCAGAACATCGGGCTCTTGCCCGCTGGCTATGATGGTGTCCGCACCACTGCCGGCCGCACGTTGTGCAGCCCGAACCTTGGTGGCCATGCCCCCTGTTCCGATGCTAGAACCAGCACCTCCGGCCATTGCGACCAAGGCGCTGTCTCTGGCCCTGGCCTCGGAGATCAGCGTCGCCGCAGTCGATTTGCGCGGATCGGCCGTGTAGAGCCCAGGCTGATCGGTCAGGATGACCAGCAAGTCGGCCTCCAGGAGATTGGTGACCAGAGCACCCAGGGTATCGTTGTCGCCCAGCTTGATCTCGTCGGTCACCACGGTGTCGTTCTCATTGACGATTGGGATGACCCCCAGCCCCAACAAAGTGTTGAGAGTGGCCCGTGCATTCAGATAGCGCCTGCGGTCTGCGACATCCTCATGGGTCAGCAAGATTTGGGCTGTCTTGAGGCCATGCGCGGCGAAGCCCACCTCGTAGGCCTGGGCCAGGCCCATCTGCCCAACCGCTGCAGCCGCCTGCAGATCATGAATCTCGTGCGGACGTTGGGCCCAGCCCAGGCGTTTCATTCCCTCGGCAATGGCCCCGCTGGAGACCAAGACCACCTGATGGCCACGGTCTCGAAGGGCTGCCATCTGCGCAGCGAACAAGGCCACAGCCTGGGCATCCACACCGCGGCCCTGGTTGGTCACCAGACTAGAACCGAGCTTAATGATCCAGCGGCGTGCCTGGGACACGGCCTGTCGAGACTGGTCAGTCATGATCGGGCTCTTGCAATGGGGTTGAACTGATGCGATCGGGTTCAAATCGGACATCCGGCTGTTCGTCAGCCACATCGGCGGAGTGCTGGGCATCGACAAAGGCCTGGAGGTCAAAGAGCAGACCAGAGAGTCCTTCTCGCGTCATGGCGGAGATCAGATAGACGGGCCCCTTCCAACGCAGCGATTTTTGTAGAGCCTTGCTGCGGATCTGCCTCTGCTCCTCGGAGAGCATGTCGGTCTTATTGAGCACCAGCCAACGTGGCTTGTCCAACAGGCTTTTGTCAAAACGTCCCAATTCGGCCACCAAAGCCTTGGCAGACTTGGCCAGCGCCTTGCCAACCGTCTCGTCATCGTCAGAGGGGTCGATTGAGGCCATGTCAATCACGTGCAGCAAGACGCGGGTGCGCTGGATATGCCGTAGGAATTGATGGCCCAGCCCAGCACCCTCGGCAGCTCCCTCGATCAGGCCTGGAATATCGGCCATGACGAAGCTCTTACTCGGCGCAGTCCGAACCACACCCAACTGAGGATGCAGGGTGGTGAAAGGGTAGTCAGCAATCTTGGGTCGGGCATTGGAGCTGGCCGCCACCAGGGTGGACTTTCCTGCATTGGGCAGCCCAAGCAGTCCGACATCGGCCAGAACCTTGAGCTCCAGTCGAAGCTTTCTCTGCTCACCCTCGACCCCCGGCGTGCACTGCCGAGGCGCTCTATTCACGCTGGACTTGAAGTGTAGGTTGCCCAGGCCTCCATCACCGCCTTTGGCCAGCACAACCTGCTGGCCGTGTCTGCTCAGGTCAAAGAGCGTTTCGCCGCTGTCGAAGTCGGTGATGATGGTGCCAACCGGCATTCTCAATACAATGTCTGGCGCACCGGCCCCATACCGATCAGAGCCCTGACCCTGCTCTCCATTTTTGGCCCGATGAAGCCGTGCGTATCGAAAGTCGATCAGCGTGTTGATATTGCGATCGGCCACGGCATAGATGGAGCCGCCACGACCGCCATCTCCGCCGCTTGGACCGCCTTTGGGAATGAACTTCTCACGACGAAAGGCCGCCACACCGTTACCGCCCTTGCCGGCGTGTACCTCAATGATGGCTTCGTCGATGAATTTCATGGCTGTCTTACCAAACAAAAACCCCGCTGGGGAGCGGGGCTGATGACGATGCCGCAGCGAACCGCGGCCCGTTGATCAGGCCCGCCGAGTGTCTCGTCGGGCATCGAGATCGGCACTACTCGGAGACGATGCTTACGGTCGAGCGCTTCAAAGGACCGGTTACGGAGAACTTCACCTTGCCGTCGATCAGCGCAAACAGGGTGTGGTCCTTGCCCATGCCGACGTTGTCACCGGGATGGAAGGTGGTACCACGCTGACGCACGATGATGCTGCCAGCCGAGATGCTCTCTCCGCCAAAGCGCTTGACACCCAGTCGTTTCGATTCGGAGTCACGTCCATTTCGCGTAGAGCCGCCGCCTTTTTTCTGTGCCATTTCAGTTAGTCCTTCAATTCATCTGTGTTCTGTAAGAGGGGCGCCTGTGCCTTTGCGTTAGGCGGCCGCCAAAACCGATCCGTCGGCCTTCACCAGCGCCTTGATCTCGATCTCGGTGTAGTTCTGGCGATGTCCTTGGGTCTTGGCGTAATGCTTACGACGGCGGTGCTTGAAGATACGCACTTTGTCGCCGCGACCGTGTGCAGTGACGACGGCCTTGACCGAAGCGCCTGCAATGGTGGGGGCTCCCACCTCAATGGCCTCGCCTGCGCCCATGGCCAGGACTTCAGACAAGACGACCTCTTGTCCAGGCTCAACAGCCAGGGTCTCAACCCGAAGCTTTTCACCGGGGGCGACGCGATATTGCTTGCCACCCGTTTTGATGACTGCGTACATACTATGTCCTTTCGATTGCCGATCTGGTCTGGCAAGCCCCCGCACATCAGGGTGCTTTTAAAATGGCCAACAGTCAGGCGGTTGAAGTAAGCCCGCAACTTTAGCCCAAAAACTCAGAAAAAACAAGGTATTCCGAATGACAAGCCCATCCAGCCCCCAGCGTTATGAGGAGCTTATGCAGCTGCTGGCGCCAGACATGCTGGCTGTGGATGGCGTGATTCGGCAGCGACTTCGCAGCGAGGTGGGGCTGGTGGAACAGGTGGCCGACTACATCATTTTTAGTGGTGGGAAACGGATGCGCCCGGCTCTGGTTTGCTTATGCTCAAAAGTAGTGAGTGAACACTTTAAGTCAGAGAATCGGTTGTTCGAGACACCTCCGGGTGCCATCTGGTCCCTGGCCAGCATCGTCGAGTTCATTCACACCGCCACCCTGCTTCACGACGATGTGGTCGACGAGTCCAGCCTGAGACGATCCAGACAGACGGCCAATGCCCTTTTTGGAAATGCTGCCAGCGTGCTGGTGGGAGACTTCCTTTACTCGCGCGCTTTTCAGATGATGGTGGAGCTCGACTCCTTGCCCGTCATGGCCGTATTGGCTGAGGCCACCAATGTGATCGCCGAGGGCGAGGTCTTACAGCTCATGAACTGCCAAGACCCGGATGTGGATGAAGACCGCTACCTGCAGGTGATTCGTTTCAAGACAGCCAAACTCTTTGAAGCAAGCTGCTGCCTACCCGCCGTCATCGGCCAGGCTCATCCGCAATTGATCGAAGCCTTGGCCGCCTACGGTCGGCACTTGGGGACTGCATTTCAGATCATCGACGACTGGCTGGACTACAACGGTGATGCACAGGAAATGGGCAAGCAGCTGGGCGACGATCTGCGGGAAGGCAAACCAACCCTGCCCCTGATCACGCTCATGCGAGAGGGCAGTCCAACCGCTCGCCAACAAGTCCGCTCTGCCATCGAGACGCCTGAGGAGACCAATGTCCAGGCCCTGCTGGACTTGGTAAGAGAGTCCGGCGTACTGGACTACACGCGTCAGGCAGCCGAGCGTGAGGCCGCCATGGCCCAGGCGGCCCTGCAGCCGCTGGCCGATTCCGTCTTCAAGACGCACCTGATAGACTTGGCGTCCTTTGTTGTAACGCGACGCCATTAAGGCCGCTCCCCTCTGATTAAAGGCTGGATAGCAGCCTCCATGAGAGCCCGATCGGCGTCGTTCGTTTCCAGCAATCGGGGTGTAGCTCAGCCTGGTAGAGTACTGCGTTCGGGACGCAGGAGTCGGAGGTTCGAATCCTCTCACCCCGACCATTTGATTGGTCAGC
Organism: Burkholderiaceae bacterium; assembly: GCA_049418645.1. GTDB lineage: Bacteria > Pseudomonadota > Gammaproteobacteria > Burkholderiales > Burkholderiaceae_A > Hahnella. Next base: position 11,622 of record JBMSJG010000006.1, read on the forward strand.
CACCCAACGGCGACTCCCGTTGTCCGTTGGTGAATCCCCAAAAGCCCGATACACTCAAGCGGTCTTCAACCTCGTTGGACCAGCCGGTGTCTAACCCTCACACTTGAACGACTTACCCCTCTGGGCCCAGGGCCTAGCCCTTCTGCTGCTCTTGCTGGTGTCGGCTTTCTTCTCGATGTCCGAGACCAGTCTGATGGCGGTCAACCGCTATCGCATGCGCAACCTCGCCGCTCAGGGCCGCCGGGGGGCGCGGCAGGTGCTCAAGCTGCTCGGGAAGACGGACCAGTTGTTGGCCACCATTCTGCTGGGTAACAACCTGGTCAACGCGGCACTCACCGCCATGATCACGGCCATCGCCATTCGAACCTTTGGCAACAATGACGAGGTGCTGGCCATTGCCACGGCGGTGGCAGCCAGCCTGCTGATTGTCTTTGCCGAGATTCTTCCTAAAGTGGTTGGAGCCAATCGGGCGGAGGTTACCGCGATGGGGACCAGTTATGGTCTAGGTCCGCTGGTCACGCTCTTCACTCCCCTGGTGGCCGTCATCAATCGGTTGGTGTCCGCTCTACTGTCCACCTTTAAATTGAAATCGGTCTCCGGCAGTCGGGAAGCCCTCACCACCGATGAACTTCGGGCGGCGGTTTTGGAATCCTCCGCCTTCATTCCTAGCCAGCATCGGAGCATTCTGCTCAATCTCTTCGACCTCGAAGACCTAACTGTCGATGACGTCATGATTCCTCGGGGCAATATCGAGGCCTTGGACCTGGAGGACGATGACAATGTCTTGATCGAGCAAATCACCACCAGCTTTCACAACAAGCTGCTGGTCTACCGCGGCGACTTCAATCAGGCCGAAGGCATCCTCAATGTCCGTCGCGCTCTATCCATGATCGGTAAGTCGGAATTCTCCAAAGAGCGTCTGGTCGAGATGCTGGTGCCCGCCTACTTTGTGCCATCTGGCACCAAGCTTTTTAGCCAGCTGAAGTACTTTCAAGACCAGAAAAAACACCTGGCCCTGGTCGTGGATGAGTATGGCGAGATCGATGGCCTGGTGACCCTCCAGGACATTGTTGAGGAATTGGTCGGTGAGTTTGATGGGCAAAACCCCAAGGCCATCCATCGAATGCAGTGGCAGCCCGATGGGACCGCATCGGTCGACGGCGTGATGCTGATCCGCGAGTTGAATCGACAGCTGAATCTCAGCCTTCCAGTCGATGGCCCCAAGACGCTCAACGGTCTTATTCTGGAGGCCCTACAGGACATCCCAGAGTCGCACGTCAGTCTTAAGATTGCTGGCGTCCCGATGGAGATTCTGCAAGTCCAAGATCGCCGCATCCGCCGTGTGCTCTTGCAACGACCGAGCCTAGACCGAGACCCCAACACCAGTCATGATCAGTCAGCCATCGTGGTCCCAGACCGAGGAAGCGATCGGGCTCATTAGGTCGGCCATGACCCAGGCGGCAGACGGTTGGGGGCTGGCCGGATTGGCGGCTTTCACCGCCGCGGTAAGCCTGCTGCTGTTGGCCAGTTGGCTTCGGAAAGAACTTCTCCACTGGCTGCAGGACGCCCGCGCCACTCAACAGATTCTGGCCCCCAGAGTCCTCTGGGCCGCCTTGAGTGGATGCCTGGGGTTGGCTCTGGAGATCTTCGCTGAGCTCGGTCCCCGTCAGCCCACCCCTTGGCAGGCGATGGCCATGGGTTTCTGGAGCGCCACCTTGTTGCTCGCTGCGCTCATCGATCTGCGGTCTCGACTCCTCCCGGATCGAATGACCCTGACACTCGCGATCCTGGGACTCGGACTGGCCGGATGTGGTCAGTTCGTCAGGCTTGATCAGGCACTGCTGGGTGGTTTGTTGGGGTATGCCATCCCCTGGATGACCAACCGATGGGCCACGCGCTCGGGTCGAATGGGGCCTGCTGCAATTGGGCGAGGCGACATGGCCTTGCTCGGAGGCATCGGGCTCTGGCTCGGGGCATCGGGTGTGATCGGGGTCTTGCTGGCGAGCAGCCTGTTGTTGCTGGTCACCGCAGGGGTCCAGGGTCTGATGAACGTCAGGCGGCGGCTCTCGCCGCCTGACAGCCTGCCAATGGGGCCAGCGATTGCAGCCTGCGCATGGCTGGGGCCGGCCAGCCTCGTTCAGTGGCCTGGGCACATGGGCTGGCTCTCAGTCGTGGCAGACTTCTCCGCATGAGCGCACCAATCGTAATCTTGACTGGCGGGATGGGAATGGGGAAGTCCACCGCCTGTTCGGTCTTCGAGGAGCTGGGCATCGAGGTCGTGGATGCCGACCTGCTCACGAGACAGTTGACCCAATCTGGCGGACAGGCCATGCCAGCCATTGAGGCCGTCTTCGGTGGTTCGGTCATTCGACCGGATGGCAGCCTAGACCGAGACGCCATGCGGGCCATGGCCTTCGAGTCCCCTCAGCAGAGAGTCCAGCTGGAGTCTATCTTGCATCCACTGGTGCAGCAGGCGGCCCAAGAGGCTTTGAGCCGGACCAGAGGACCCTATTGCGTCTATGCGGTTCCGCTCTGGGCTGAGGTCTATGGGAGCGATCGGCCCAGTTGGGTGTGGCGAGTGATTAGCCTAGACACCAGCCCTGATGTCCAGTTGCAACGAATTGCGGCCCGGGGTGCACCCCCACCAGATGAATTGGCGGCCATGCTCGGCCGTCAGGCCCGGCGAAAAGATCGCAAGGCCGTCGCAGATGTCGTGATTGGAAACGATGGCAGCTTGGCCGAGCTCAGCGCTCAGATCCATGCGCTGCATAAGACGCTTTTGTCCCAAAGCCCTTCCAAACAGGCCTGAATCAGGCACAATGCCTTGATGTCAGGCTTGTTTGGTAGCCCCCCGCAGATTTTTGACTTCCCCTGCAATGAGCGGGTGCGCATGATGTTGCGCCTCGAATGCCTGGGACAACGACTCCATGATCTATTGGCCCTGCCCAGTGCTGCTGCCCACGAAGCATGGCTAGGCTGCCACTTCGAACTCTATGACCTGCTGTCCACCCGAAGCGATGTCAAAAACGAACTACTCCAAGAACTCGAGCGTCAGAGACAGACACTCGGCCGTTTCGAAGGAAAGCCGGGTGTCGCACCAGATCGTCTGGCTCGGGTGCTCAACGAACTGACCCAGACGTATAACCAGCTATCAGACGTCCCCATGCGGCTCGGGGCCCATCTCCCAGAGTACGAGTTCCTCAACGCCCTAAAAGGGCGAACCGGCATCCCCGCTGGCAGTTGCAGCTTCGACCTGCCGGCCCTGCATGTCTGGCTCAAACGCCCAGTCGAGGATCGCATCGCTCTGATGTCCAGTTGGCTCGCCCATGTGATGCCGATCATCAAGGCCTCTAATCTCGGGCTTGGCTACCTGCGAGATGGCTCGGAACCTCAAGATTTTGTCGCAAGCAATGGCGCCTTCGAGATGAGTCCCAGCGGACGTCAGGCCAAACTGATCCGAATTCAGGTTCAAGACGCCAGGGAGCTGACTTGCGAGGTCAGTGCCAACAAGTATGTGGTCGCTGTTCGCTTCAGACAGCTCAATGGTCAGTTGGGCCTCTCACCCATCGAGGGTGATCTCGGGTTCCAGATGGCCCTGTGTGACCTGTAAACGCTCAATGATCGGCTGACTCGCCGGCAACACAGGGTATGGCGCTGCTGCCAACCCCGCACGTCCACTCGAAAAGTCTAGCCAACACGCCTGCTGGCCCTCGCGCAAGTCCAAGTCTGTGAGACCCGAAGTGTCTTGATGGGCCTGATGCTGTATTGACCGGGCGGCCGACCAAGGTTCCACCAGGCAGAAGTGGAGCCTCACGCTGGCGTGAGAATAGACATGCTCGACGGACCAGAGTCTCCTGATATCCCTTCTTTGCACCTGGAGCCCCAGTTCTTCTGATAACTCTCGGGCCAGCGCCTGTTCCACCGATTCACCGACCTCCAATTTGCCGCCCGGAAATTCCCACCAGCCAGCGTAGACTTTGGGGGCCGGGCGACTGGTCATCAGAATGCGGCCGCTGGCGTCGCGCACCACACCGACCGCTACCTGAACCCAGTCCGAAATGTCTGCCATCTACTCGGTGGCAGTGGTGTTTCTCTGGGCAGCCCAGTCTTTGGCGAACGCCAAGGCGACACGCCCCGATCGGGACCCACGCTCGGTGGCCCACTGAAGAGCTGGCTGCCTGGCTGCCTGCATATCCTCTGCTGAGAGCCCATAGCGCGCCAGCCAGTGAGCCACGATGTCCAGATAATCCGCCTGATTGAAGCTGTGGAAAGAAACCCAAAGACCAAAACGTTCTGAGAGTGAAATGCGCTCCTCGATGGTCTCACCAGGGTGCAGGTCTCCCTGCTCATCGTACCGAACCGACAAGTTGTCCTTCATGGATTCCGGCATCAGATGCCGGCGATTAGAAGTGGCATAGATCAAAAGGTTGTCGGCCTGAGCGCTTAGGCCGCCATCCAATACGGTCTTGAGCGCCTTGTAGCCAGCCTCCCCCTGCTCAAAAGACAGGTCGTCACAAAACAGAATGAAGCGCTCGGGCCGTTGGCCGATCATCTCGGCAATCTGAGGCAGATCAGCCAGGTCATCCTTGTCAATCTCGATGAGCCTTAGGCCGGCATCCCCAAAGGCGGACAGACAGGCCCTCACCAGGGAGGACTTGCCAGTGCCCCTTGCGCCGGTTAGCAGAACATTGTTGGCGGGAAGACCACGAACGAATTGTCGGGTGTTCTTAACGACTCGTTCAGCCTGGGACTCGACATGCTGCAGATCCGCCAGATCAATACGTGCAAAGCTGGCGACCGGCTGAAGAAAGGACACATGACCCAGAAGAGTCGAGCGTCTTACCCAGCGAAAAGCCATCTGGGTCGTGAAGTCGATGGCCGGTGGTGAAGGCGGCAACAAGGCCTCAAGCTTCTGGCCCAGTCGAAGCCAGAGCTCGGCGTTCTTAGGATCGGTAGTCGGCATTGATCGAGACGTAGTCGTGAGAGAGGTCACAGGTGTAGACCGTTGCTGCGGCAGCGCCACGAGCCAGGTCGACGCGGATGGTCATTTCTGACTTGGCCATGACTGCCGCACCAGCTGCCTCTTGATAGGACTTGGCGCGGCCGCCTTGTTCGGCCACCAGTACGTCGTCCAGCCAGACTCGGATCGGCTCCACCACCAGGCCTGCTATGCCGCTGTAGCCAATGGCCGCCAGGATACGCCCCAAATTTGGATCGCTGGCAAAGAACGCTGTTTTGACCAATGGTGAGTGGGCGATGGCATAGCCCACCTGTCTGGCCTCGTCGCGTGTCGTCGCGCCTGCGACCTCAATGGTGATGAACTTCGTGGCGCCCTCTCCGTCACGCACGATCGCCTGCGCCAATTCCATACAGACGGCCAAGAAAGCCTCCCGAAACTGCTGCCAGTCGGCGCTGGTCTGGTCGGAAAGGTCAAACCGACAATTGACTTGGCCAGTGGCTGCGGTCACAAAAGAATCATTGGTGCTGGTGTCACCGTCGATGGTCACGGCATTGAAAGTCTGGTCGGCGATTTGGGCTGTGAGCATCTGTAGCAACGCCGCATCGATTCCCGCATCCGTTGCAACGAAGCCCAGCATGGTCGCCATATTGGGCCTGATCATTCCCGCACCCTTTGAGATGCCAGTAATGGTGACGGTCTGGCCGCGCAAGACCAATTGCCGACTGGCAGCCTTGGGCTGCGTGTCAGTGGTCATGATGGCCTGTGCCGCGTCGAGCCAGTCGGCCTGCCCCAGCTGGCCGGCCAAGGTCTCAATGCCTGCGTTCAGTCGATCCATGGGCAGGTGTTCCAAGATAACCCCCGTGGAAAAAGGCAGGACCGTTGTGGCTGCCAGGCCGAGTCGCTGACCGACCCGATCACAGGAGGACAGGGCGTTGGCCAGACCTTGCTGGCCCGTCCCAGCATTTGCACAGCCGGTGTTCACCAACCAGGCCCGAATGCCGGGGCCCTGCGAGAGGTGTTGACGGCAGACCTGCACGGGAGCGGCACAGAACGCATTCTGGGTGAACACGCCGCCGACGGTCGATCCCTCGGCCAGGGCCACCAGTAGCATGTCGTAGCGATTGGCCTTTCGAATACCCGCATGCGTCACCGCAAGACGAACCCCTTGGACGGGATGCAAAGCGTCGCGGACGGGAAGGGGAAGGTTGACTGGCATCTGTCGGGTCTCCCGTTGGTCAGAAAAACAGTAGATGCCCCAGGGGCCCTATTTCAAGGCCCCGTGGCAATTCTTAAACTTCTGGCCGGATCCACAAGGGCAAGGATCGTTACGACCCACCTTGGGAAACTCTCGACGAACGGTCTGAGAGGCGGCCTCCATTGGCTGGCCATCCGGGGTCGCCTGATCGTCTTCCCCGTTGAAGTCAGGGTGGTTGAAGGAGAGATCTTTGGGCGTGGCAGCGGCCTTGGCCTGAGCCTGCTCGGCGGCCTGGGCAATCTCCTGCTCGCTGGCCACCTCGACCGACATCAACAGGGCAATCACCTCATCCCGAACCCGTTCGAGCAAAGACTCAAATAGTTGGAAAGCCTCGCGCTTGTACTCTTGTTTGGGGTCTTTTTGGGCATAGCCTCGGAGGTGGATGCCTTGACGCAGGTGATCGAGGGCTGCCAGATGCTCCCGCCAGGCTGAGTCCAAGTGCTGCAGCAAGACCGAGCGCTCGAAGTCATGAAACAGCCCCTCAGGTACCGGTGCAACCTTCTGGGCGTAAGCCGCAGCCGCGCGCTCGCAGACCAGGTCCACCAGCCCCTGGTCGTCCAGTTCCTGGCGGCTGGCCACGGTGGCGACGAGGTCGATCGAGAGACGATAGGTCTTTTCCAGCTGCTCAGACAGGGCTGGCAAGTCCCATTGCTCTTCGATGCTGTCCACGGGCACGTGCTGTCGAACGGCCGCCGTCATGGCGCCATCGCGCAGTCGAGAGATGAGATCGCTCAGGTCTTGTGACTCAAGAATCTCATTGCGCTGAGCGTAAATAATCTTGCGCTGATCATTGGCGACGTTGTCGTACTCCAGCAGTTGCTTGCGGATCTCGAAGTTACGATTCTCCACCTTGCGCTGAGCACTCTCGATTGATCGGCTCACCATACCGGCCTCAATGGCCTCACCGCGCGGGACACCTAGGCGGTCCATGATGGCCTTCATGCGCTCGCCGGCAAAGATGCGCAGCAGCGGATCGTCCATCGAGAGGTAGAAACGCGATGAGCCGGGGTCGCCCTGACGGCCCGCTCGGCCACGCAACTGGTTGTCAATTCGTCGTGACTCATGGCGCTCGGTGCCAATGATGTGCAGGCCGCCAGCAGCCAAGACCTGCTCGTGGGTCTTGGTCCACTCCTCGCGCATCTGGGTGATTTGTCGGGCCTTGTCCTGATCAGAGCCATCTGACTGCTCGATGGCCTGAATCGCTTTTTCAATATTGCCCCCAAGCACAATGTCAGTGCCTCGGCCAGCCATGTTGGTGGCGATGGTGATCATGCCAGGCCGGCCTGCCTGGGCGACGATCTCCGCCTCTCGAGCATGCTGCTTGGCATTCAAGACCTGGTGGTCTAGCTTTTGAGCCTTTAGGATGGCCGAGAGCGCCTCTGAGCTCTCGATCGAGGTGGTGCCAACCAGAATGGGCTGGCCCTTCTCGTGGCGAGCACGAATGTCGGCCACGATCGCCTCGGTTTTTTCCTCGGTGGTGCGGAAGATCTGGTCCTGAAGGTCCTGTCGCACCATGGGTCGATGGGTGGGCACAATCACCGTCTCCAAGCCATAGATCTGCTGGAATTCAAAGGCCTCGGTGTCGGCCGTGCCAGTCATGCCGGCGAGCTTGCCGTACATGCGAAAGTAGTTCTGGAAGGTGATGGAGGCCAAGGTCTGGTTTTCGGCCTCGATGGCCACACCCTCTTTGGCCTCAACCG